>CAUEKH010000138.1 GCA_959018155.1 uncultured Hungatella sp. | reverse complement strand
TGCCTTTCTTAAATGTTCCCACCGTATAATTGCAGTACTTTTCCGGTAATCTCAATATCCTGTTCTAAACCGATGAGTTCATCCCCGTCATACCAGCCCTGCCATTTTCCCTGCCCGGCCTTCTGCCTGTCGAGTACGGCCTTCTCCAGGGCAAGTACGCTTTCTGTCAGTTCCTCCCGAATCAACACCAGCGGCTGTTCTTCCTTCTCACACAGCCTCGCTGCCCTTGCCAGATGCCAGACCCATGAATACAGCCCTGTCATCAGCTCCGCCTGAACAATCAGGTTATTTATAAAAAATGGCTGTCTTTCTTTCTGTACTGTCGGCAGAGCGGCACACGCGTCATCATGGAACCGCGCCCATTTCTTAAGCCCTTCGCCAGCGGCATTTTCATAGTAATCTATGAATTCCCTGCTGTCCGGAAAATCAAACAGTCTTTTATTCTGGATGTCCTCTGTCCTGAATTCCTCTCCCTCTATCAGCTGAAGCAGCTTCAGCGCCACTCTGCGTGCCATCCCATCCATAAACAGCATCTGCTTCTCAATGTCAGTCCTGTCCATCTCATAAAAGCAGTTGAAATAATCATGATACAGTGCCGATGCCTGCGATACACTGCCTGGACCAAATTCTCTGCGGCACCAGTCAGATCGGAATTTCTCCGTATCAAATTCCTCAATCTCCCATGTAATCCGCGCAACACATTCGATTTCATAAACAAATTCCCTGATATTGGACACATTGAGAATGGAATAGCAAGTATCCCCCTTCTCGACTGCCTTCTTGTAATTGCAGTAAATTTTCTCCGGCGGATTTCCCTGAACCGTATGGGGGCCGCATCCCCAGAATCCCACATGATAGTAGACACCATATTCCCCTGTCTCAACCCTTTTTGCCGTATCGTAACCTTCTCCCCACATCTGATTTGGGCCGAAATCAGCAAATATGACCATGGTATCTTCCGGAAACGTCAAATATCCGTTCTGATACAGCCCCATCCCCTCCATCCACAGGGTTGATGAGGAAAGAAAATGCTTCTCCCCATACTCTTCCTTCAGAATCGCGGCCTGCGCGCGGATTGCAGACGAAATAATCTCTCCTCTGGCTTCCATAGAATCCGGGATGCTCTCATTCTGATACCACAGCGGCCTGTCTTCCCGTCCTCTTAACCCCAGCTGCCAGATAATATCTTCATATCTCGCCCATTTTTTTATGGAATGTCTCCAGACTGCTTCATATATATCCGGATTTTCCTGATAACCAGGTACAGGTTCAATCCCCTGTTCTTTACAATACTTGTCAATAGTCGTCTGCAGCACTCCCACCGGTTCCTGATGGTGCTGGGAGATATAAAGCCCCCGCTCTGTTACGAGACGCACGATCTCTTCCTGGGCCGGATCATCGAGATTTAAATGAGAACATGGGATAATCAGGTTCTGCTTCAGTCTCAGTGCGGTTTCCAGTATCTGTTTCAGAACATGGGGATAATTCTCGTAGAATGTACCTCCTGCATCAGAAGTCAGACATTTACCGTCAGTCCTGCCCGCCTCCGAAGCTACCCGCGCGGACCAACCGGTAAGAAGGTCCTCGTCATTGATGAACCAACCGCGGAACTTATAAGTCTTCGGACCATTTATCATCACGGTTTCAGAAAGGATTAGAGACTCCTTTCTCTCCGGCTCCTGTTCCGTCCACAGATACAGCGGATCCACCTGGAGGAATTGCTCACAAAAATCATAAATCCCCCACATCGCACCTCTCCTGTCACTCCCACAGATTATGAGGCATGGGTTTTCCCCGCCCTCAACCATAATCATATAATGTTCCCACTCGCCCTCGATGGATGAAACATCAATTCCTTTTTTCTGAAGAAATGCCGCAAAGTTTTCATTATTTACTGTGCCGACTACCATACAGTTCTTTCCATCAGCCGGAATCCGCCTCACAATCCCGGCACGTTTTCCACTTATCTTATAAATGTCATTCTCTAAGTCTTCCAGTGCCAGTCTGACACATACGGCTTCCTGTTCATCACAGTAAATCTCTGTTACAAAATCATCTCCAAATAATTGATACATAGTTTCTCCTTATATCTGCTGAAACAGGAAATATGGCTGACGAACACAGATATTTTATGTCCGACAGCCACACTTCATTTCATTACTGAAACAGCTTTGAATTCTTCTTTGCCTTTTCCGTCATTTGGGGCATCGCTTTCAGTTCCTGGAAATCTTCTGTCAGAAGCGCATTACTGCCGGCTTCTTTATAATACGCTTTGTAGAAATCTTCCACTTTCTGTCCGCCGGCGCCATACCACGCCTTTTTGGCTTCTTCTACAGCCTCAGCCGCGCTCTTGCTGGAATCGCCCAGAGCCGCTAAGAGAATGTTATCTACATCTTTATTGGCCGTAGCCTTGATTACCATTAAATCAGATGGAAGAACCGGCAGACCCTGCTGCCATTTTCTTGGATCAACAGCTTCCGGATCGTTTGCAATCTCACACATCTTGTAATATAAGTCGCCAAACTCCCACATAACCGGATCATCAGACTTCAAATATTTGTTATAATAATCATTTGCGAATCGGTCAACAGGTTCCTTGCCGCCTTCCAGTAACTCATTTTTAATAATACTGTAGTCAGAAGAGTAATTGAATTCAATTGCATTTTTCTCCGCATCTACAATTGTGTAAGTGCCTTCCTCGTCTTTCTTATTATAGACTCCATCCGGACCGAACATTAAGTACTCAGAGACAGCCGGGTCATACAGCCAGTTAATATAGGCCAGGGCCGCGTCGAGATCCTTTGTCTGGGAATTGATAAAACAGAGGAGAGAAGGACCGCCGTTTAAGTAAGCACAGAACTTACCATACTTCGTTTCCGGCATCGCAAAGGTATCTAAATATCCGTCCGGATTATTTTTCTTAAAATCAGAGTAGATACTGGTATTCGCCTGTGTGAACTTACCATTGGCGAAAATACCAATCTTTCCGCTCAGGAAATCCGCCTTATCGTCGTCCCCCTTCATCGTCATAAAGTCGGGATTTACCAGTTTCTTGTCCACAAACTGCTTTGAGTAATCCAGCCAGCTCTCGATTCTGTCCCACACATACGTAAGTTCGCCGTCCACCATAGCGTATTTCTCAGGATTCGGGAAGCCCCACATATGGGAAAGCCAGCGCTGCGCATCAGACGTCATATTGATGGCATACGTATCGTCCACGCCATTGCCATCCGGGTCATCATAGGTAAATGCCTCTGCTACGGCGAGAAGTTCTTCCGGTGTGGTCGGAACCTCCAGTCCTAAATTGTCCAGCCAGTCCTTGCGGATTACAATTGCATGGTTCGGAAGGACATTTGACATTTTACCGGTTGTATAAAGCTTCCCGTCTACGGTAGACAGCTTTCTCAGAGCCGGATATTTGTCCAGTATCCTCTTATAATTCGGCATCTTATCCAGCATTTCATCGGTAATCTCCATCGCCATCCCGTTCTGGATAAATGGCAGAACATCCTCGTAGGTGGCTACCACATCAGGCCCTTCCCCGGAAGCAAACAAGTTGTTCATAGTCTGAGGCGCTTCTGCCTTGGCGACAGCAATAAATTCGATCTCCTTTACCGGCGCATTTTCCCTGATCCAGGTGGTCCAGCGGTTATCATTGAGCGTTCCTTCAGAATTCGCCATAGTGCCCCGGTCATACGTCATAACGGAAATCTTTCCAGTTTTCTCCTGCGAAGCACCGGTTGTTCCGGCGGCCTTTGCCTCAGTTGTTCCGCTTCCCGCTGTTGTGTTGCTGCTGTCTGCCTTTTCTCCGGTTTTGCTGCCGCAGCCTGCCAGCATCGTAGTCGCTGTCATTGTCAATGCAAGAGCACATGCCAGCTTTTTCATAGTTTTCCTTTTCATTTTCTTCCTCCTGAAATAATTTTATCAATAAAGGCTAACCTTTCACTGCCCCAAGTGTGACTCCTTCTACAAAATATTTTTGCAGATAAGGATATACCAGCAGCATCGGCACAATCAGCACCACCACCCCGGCCGATTTTACCGCCTCTGACACAATGTCGGAAGAGCCAGCCACCGCTGCCGCGTCTATGTTCGTATCGAGATCCAGCTGCTGTAACTGGAATACCATCTGCTGAATAAATACCGGCAGCGTATATTTCGTCGTCTTTGTGATATACAGCATGACCTTCTGATACATATTCCAGTTCGCTACCCCGTAAAAAAGACATTCTGTGGCAATCACAGCCTTCGACAGCGGCAGGTAGATTCTCGTCAGCAGCCTCCATTCGCTGCATCCGTCTATCTTCGCGGCTTCGTCCAGCTCTTCCGGAATATTTTCGAAGAAGGATCTCATAATCATCATATTATAGGGGCTGATCAGGCCAGTCAGCCAGATGGACCAGTATGAATTCATCAAATTCAGTGATTTGACCAGAATAAAGGTCGGAATCATACCACCACCAAACAGCATCGTGAATGTAACGAAAAACGCCACTTTATTTCTTCCAATCAGATACCGCTTCGACAGCGGATATGCGCATAATGTGGTTGCTGTAATACTGAGCACTGTGCCAACCAGCGTAATCACCACACTGTTCGTAAAATATTGTACCAGATTACTTGTTTTTAGTAAAACCCGATAGGCAGCCGTGGTAAATCCCACCGGCCACAAATATACTTTTCCCGCGTCAAGCGCCCAGCCGCTGCTGAATGATGAAGCGACAATATAGAGAAGCGGAATCACGCATACGACGGCTAATAAGAAAAGCAGCAGATTATTCACACAGTAGAAAATTCTTTCACCAACTGATTTTTTCATATTCTCTTTTCCTTTTATCAAATGATTACGCTAAAACAGCGCGTTATCTGTCTTTTTGGCCAGATGATTTGTGAAGAGTACAAGCGTTAAGCTGACCAGGGAATCAAATAAGCCCATGGCAGTGGCGATACTGAAGTTACCTCCGCGCACACCGAAATCATAGTTGAATACCGATACGACATTTGCGACATCCATAACAGCCGCGTTCATCAATGCGTAAATCCGATCAAATCCAACGCCCATGACCTTTCCTGTTGCCAGAATCAGCATCAGGACGATGGTGGGCATCAGGCTGGGAATCGTAATCTTCGTAATCTGCTGCCACTTCGTAGCCCCGTCGACTCTGGCAGCCTCGTAATATGTCGGATCAATCCCTGTCAGAGCAGCCATATAGACAATCGCGTCAAAGCCCATTTCCTTCCATATCCCGGCCCCTAAATAGATAGTAAGCCACGAGGTGGAATTCGTCAGAAAACCGATCGGCTCTCCTCCTAATAGCTGGATTATATGGTTTACCGGTCCCTTATAGGAGAAGCAGGTAATAATAATCCCGCCAACAATGACCCAGGCAAAAAAATGAGGCAGATATAGGATTGTCTGTGTCGCTTTTTTGAATCGTTTTGCCTTCACCTCGTTCAGCATAACCGCCAGAATAATTGGAAATGGAAACGAGACAAACACTGTCATCATTCCGATTCTTACTGTATTAAAAATGATTTTTCGCATATTCGGCGTTGAAAAAATCATTTTAAAATTTCGAAGCCCCACCCACTCACTGTGAAAAATCCCGTCAAACAGCCGATAATTCTGAAATGCCATCACCGTTCCAAACATCGGTCCATAACAGAAAATAATAAAATACAGAAGCGGGATAATCAACATACAATAGAGCGGTATGTTCTTTTTGATCCTTAACTTTCTCTGTACATTCGCGCTGCTGCTTATCTCAACAGACGCGGTCCGACCGGCTTCCCGGCCCTTTCGCTTTCCCATTCTCTCCCATTCCTTTCTTGCATTTACAGTTCACAGTTATACCGGTTACCGGTTCGTTCTGTGTCTCTCATCTCTGTGTCTCCATTATATATCACATATTCTTTCAGGCACATGGAATCAATTTGCTGTTTCTATGGAATCATTTCGCTTATTTCCAGCAGACCGCTTCTGGGAACCTGGATTTCTGACAGACCTTTTTCAAAACGCACCATCTCCTGACGGACCACATTTCCCTGGCAGTCATATACCGTGGCAGACCCATGGCGCGATACATCGAATGAGAGAACCAGATGTGCCTCCTTCGTCGCGTTAATCAGGCTGACTTTGTGAATACCGTTCTCAATGGTAACAATCTTTCCTCTCTCATAGACTCCAATCACCGCCACGTCCTTATTTTTAGCCATAATCACCGGATATAAGTACTGTGGTTCGTAAGGAATCAACTGTGAGTGCAGAAGAAGTTCCCGGTTTCTTATGGCAAATCCCAGCCAGAAAGCGCTCATTTTCTTATGCGCGTCGGTCATCTGGCCAATCTTTTTAGAAAACTGGATTACGCCGAATATAACGTTGAGAATCTGGAGGGCGGCATCCTCCGGCGTCTCCTTATCACTCCAGGTCAGCATATCAGAATGGACCGCCGTATTCCCACTTAAAAGCCGCAAATCTACAGTTCCGATTCTATTGATGGTAATATCGGAGGCACAATCCGACACACGGAAGATATTGCCGAACTGCCTCATCCCCGGGCCGATATATCTCTGTCTGAATTCAATCATGATATCCTGTTTTACCGCCTTCAAGCGCCGCATGATATCAGTCATCAATTGGTTTGTAGCTTCCTGGACACAGGTATAATCCATCCCCGGCCTGATCACATCATCCTCCTGCATGGTAAAACG
>CAUEKH010000137.1 GCA_959018155.1 uncultured Hungatella sp. | reverse complement strand
GCAGTTTCGGTCGGCCAGACGGATTTTTTCCATCTCTTCCTCTGTCAGCGGGTCTTCTGTGACTGCCTGAAGATTGCTGATATACTGCGGTTCCTTGACAGAGAACGGGATCGGGACTTCTCCTCTCTGGACGGCCCATTTTAAGCAGACCACAGCCGGATGAATCGCGTGGGCTTTTGCAATCTCGATGATTTCAGGCATCTCGGTGGCTGCCACATCGTCGGGAGTCCTGTCGCGTTCCGGGCGGGACGGGGAACCGATTGGGCAGAATCCTATGGGGACGATGCCGCGGGCCGTCACATAGTCAAATAACTCCGGCTGCTGGAAAGCAGGATGAAGTTCCATCTCGATGGCGGCGGGTTTTATTTTGCAGAGAGGAAGCACTTCTTCCAGCTTTCTGATTGTCATATTGGACATTCCAATCTGTTTTACCAGTCCTTCTTCCACCAGCTGTTCACACTGTCTCCACACCCCCATGTATTCCTCCACAGAGAATGGGCGGGAATCCGGGTTTCTGGAATCTCCGTCGCAGCCCGGTGCGTGGTAGTTCGGAAATGGCCAGTGCACCATGTACAGATCGAGATAATCAAGTTTTAAGTCTTCCAGACTTTTCCTGCATGATTCTATAACTTCCCCCTCGCCGTGCATATCGTTCCAGACCTTGCTGGTAATGAACAGTTCTTCGCGCGTCACAACGCTTTCCTGGAACAGGCGGTTTAACACTTCGCCGATACGGTCCTCATTCTGATAGACAGAAGCACAGTCAATCAGACGGTAACCGCAGCACACAGCGCCGTATACGGCCTGCGCCACCTCCTCCGCTGAATATTTATCAGAGCCGAACGTTCCGAGCCCGATGGCGGGCATCTTAGTGCCTGTATATAAGGTTCTCGATGGAACACTGGCGGGATCTACTCCTCTTTTCATGTTTCTCCTCCTCGTTTTATTTTATTTCCGCGTCTGGTTTCTACCTCTCTATTATATCAATTCCAATGGAAACCATAAGAGGATACCGCGACAAAAGCGTCACGTTCATGTCGTGTGAGCGCAGGTTTAAACCTGACGCTGGAAGAATTGTCGACCCGGCTGGGCTTAAGCACCCGTCAGACCAAACGGCTTCTCATGGAACATTACGGAAAAACATTTCTGCAGAAAAAGACTGAGGCGAAGATGTCCGCTGCCTCTATTCTGTTAAAAAATCCCCGGATTTCAATTGCGGAGGCTGCTGACGAATCAGGTTACTCCTCGCCGGAACATTTTTCAAATGCCTTCCGACGGTATTATGGGATCTCGCCCAGGAAATGGCGGGAAAAGGAGGGGACAGACACAGAGTAAATCACTGGCTGTGTCCGGCCCCTCCTCTTTAATTGAACATAAATTTTCAAACTTTACCTGGTGCTCAGCTTTACGATATCACCGGCTTCCAGCAATATTTTCCAGAATCTTCCCTCTTTTACAGCTATTGTTCCGAGTTTATCAGACTCCATGCCTGCTCCGGTTCCCTGCCACTCTCCAGTATCACCGTCTGCTCCCGCTCCCCGCATATTCTGCTCCTTCTCAGCCACCAGTTCCCGTTCTTCTTCCAGATACAGCGTCATCTCCCGCTCTGCCCGGATCGTGGCAGTCTTCCACACACGTTCTTCCCAGTCAATATCGGCTTTTGCTCCACCACGAATCCGGATTCCCGACACTCTTCCGTGATCCCACGCCTTCGGGAGAACTGGCAGAAACTTCAAAATTCCGTTCTGGCTCTGGATTAGCATCTCAGCCACACCGGCCGCCGCGCCAAAGTTGGCATCTATCTGGAATACATCTTTTCCAGTATTACCCAGCGGCGGATGATACCCAAACAGATTCTGGTAAGGTGATATAACGATCAGATGTCTTAAATACTTTAAGGCATATTCCCCGTCTCCCAAGCGCGCAAACAGACTTATCAGCCAGGCGCTGCTCCAGCCTGTCTGTCCGCTGCCATGAGCAATCCGTCTCCTGATCAGTTTCTCCGCCATCGCAGCAAGTTCCGGCGTCTTCTCTCTGCTGATACTGTCGCCAGGGTATAAACCGTACACCGGAGAGAGATGGCGGTGTCCCAGATTATTCTCCCTGTATTCCTCCGCCCACTCCAGGATACCGCCGTCCTTTCCTGCTTTCAGTTCCGGCAGGCGTGAAACGGCGCGCTCCATCTCTTCCTTCACGGAATCTTCGATCCCACACGCCTCCATGGCTTCTGTCAGCTTTGTAAATAACTCATAAATCAGGGTGATATCCATGGCAGAAGAACGGGTCACAGAACATTGTCTGCCCCGCTCGTCCAGAAATTCATTTTCCGGGCTGGTCGACGGACACGTCTGAAGAACACCATCTTTGTCCTCCTGTAACCAGGATAAACAGAACTGTGCGGCGCCTTTTAAGATCGGGTAGTACTCTTCCCGGAAAGCATCCTTATCCCCGGTAAATTCATAATGCGTCAGAAGCTGGCACGCCATCCAGACACCGCCCATCGGCCAGTAAGAGGCGCGGGCGTGTCCACTTGCCGGGGAGGTCTGTCTCCATAAATCCACATTATGACAGGCAGCCCAGCCATCACAGAAAAATTGTTTCTGTGCCGTCTCCCGCCCCTGGATGCTCACCTCTTTCAAAAGCCGAATATAGGGTTCCATGCACTGCCACAGTCCCAGCGTCTCGTTCAGCCAGTAATTCATCTCCAGATTGATATTCGTGGTGTAATTGCTGCTCCAGGGCGGACACGTCTCTTCATTCCAGATTCCCTGCAGATTGGCGGCCTGGCTTCCCGGGCGGGAACTGCAAATCATCAAATATCTGGCATACTGTGTATACAGCGCATACAGTTCTTCATCCGCTTCCCCTTCCCGAAATTTCTTAAGCCTCTCGTCCGTAGGCAGTTCCTCGTACATTCCGGCAGGCAGTTCCAGTTCAAACTGCCGGTAGAGCGCCTGGTAGTCCTCCTGATGCCTCTTTTTCAGTTGGCCGTAATCTTCGGCCTTAAGCGCTTCAAGCGCCTCCTCCACACGTTTACACAGCTTAGAGGTGTCACTCTCCAACGCTTCCTTATATCCACGGTAACTGTCCTGGCAGCAGAGGCAGACATCGAAAAAAGTGACATTTTCAAAAAGAATTCCCTCTTTCGTCACTCTTAAATTTCCTCCGCGGTTCTTGGCAGTACAACCGCAGAAAAAGCGGATTCCCTGTTCTCCCTCGTGATACTGCACCGGATCGTCACATTTTACGTAATTTGGCACCACATGGGAGGGGGCTTCCCCTTCCAGCCAGTAGACAGACTCTCCGGCCCTGACAGTGCTGCGAAGAGGCGAATCAAACCATATTCTTCCGCTTACTCCGTCCGGCCCTTCCGCTTCTAAATGAAAGATGATACAGTCGTCCGGAAAGGACGCGAATGTAGTGGACTCCACGGATCCTCTCTTCCCCTTCCAGCCTGCCCATACGACGCCCTCGTCCAGATCCAGACAACGCCTGTACTCCCTGTAATCGTCCATTCCCTCCAAATAACAGTGAAATGTTCCCAGAGGCATATATGCTTCGTTAAAATACCCCAGCAGATGTTCCTCGATATAATCCTGCGCCTCCATGTTTTTCCCCTGGTAAATAAGGTTCCTGGCGTACTCCAAATCTTCCCGTTTCTTTACCGGTTCCTCCTTTGTTCCCGTCCCTGACCAGATGGTATCCTTATTCAGGGTAATCATCATATCATCCGGCCGGCTGTAGGCCATCCCTCCAAAACTGCCGTTGCCAAATGGCAGCGCATCTGTAAATTTATCCGCCGGCTGGCGATACCACAAACAATGATTCACAGTATATTCCACTCCCTTTCCTGTTTTCACTTCGCACGTTTCCACGACAGCAATTAATTCTATTATAGAGAAATATACCGCAATTTCCAGTGCGCGATCCGACAAGCTTTCACTCAGGATGTCGTTTCACCATGGATTTATAAGCCTCCATCACCACTTTGCCTCTCATCTGAAAACGATAACCTGCACGCTCCGCGCACAGGTCACCGTCTTCAATAAAAAAGAACGAAGCATCCATCATCTGAATACTTCGTTCTCATCATTATCTCTGTCCTGCAAAAATACCTTTTCACTAAACCGGAATTAAACCAGTTCAAGCAGTACTGCCATAGCACCGTCGCCCTTACGCTGGCCGATCTTCACGATACGTGTATAACCACCGTTGCGGGAAACGTACTTCGGAGCGATCTCCTCGAAAAGCTTCTTCGGTAAATCTACGGATTTTGTGTTTTTCTTTCTGCCTGCAGCAGCTGTCGGAACTTCTGTTACATCGTAAAGAACCTTTAACATCTGTCTTCTGGCATGAAGTCTGGAAGGAAGATCCTTCTTAATCTCTTTCTCAACTTCGTCGTATACGGTAACTTTCTTGCCGTTTACTACTTCTTTGACTCTCTTGCCGTCTTTGTCCTTGCGGGCAACTTTAGCGGTAACCTTAACAGTCTCGAAGTTATCTTTCTCTTTTACAGCTAAGGCAATCAGACCTTCCGCAACTTTACGGATTTCTTTTGCTCTTGCTTCGGTAGTAACAATCTTGCCATTGTGTAATAAAGCAGTTACCTGGCTTCTGATTAATGCTTTTCTCTGACTGGAAGTTCTTCCCAGCTTTCTATATCCTGCCATTATTCTTTCCCTCCATTTGTGGAACGCTGGTACATGCATCTTCGGTCTTACTGCATCAGCGCTTATTCTCCATAAACTTATATTTTGCTCCGACAATCCTAAACCACGCTGTCTGACGGCGAGGGGTTCCTCTGCGCCTGACTGTCACGTCTTAGGCATTCGTATCGTCACTCGGGTTAAGCTGTAAGCCTAACTCTTTTAACTTGGCCAGCACTTCTTCTAAAGACTTGCGGCCTAAGTTACGAACCTTCATCATATCTTCAGAAGTTCTGTTGCACAGTTCTTCTACCGTATTGATTCCGGCTCTCTTTAAACAGTTGTATGAACGCACGGAAAGTTCCAGCTCGTCGATATTCATCTCCAGAACCTTCTCTTTCTCATTATCTTCCTTCTCTACCATGACTTCTGCAGTCTTGGCATTCTCAGACAAATCAATGAACAGATTGAGATGTTCACTGAGCACCTTTGCAGCAAGGCTGACAGCCTCGTCCGGCGCCAGTGTTCCGTTCGTGTATACATCTAATGTCAGTTTATCGTAGTCGGTAACCTGACCTACTCGGGTGTTCTCTACCGTCATGTTGACGCGTTCTACTGGTGTATAGATGGAATCAACGGCAATTACGCCAATCGGTAAATCCTCACTCTTATTCTTGTCTGCGCTCACATAGCCACGGCCCTTGGTGATCGTAAGCTCCATATAGAACTTGCTGTCCGTGCCGCCGCTGAGTGTTGCGATAACCTGATCCGGATTCATAATCTCGATATCCGGGTCTGCCTGAATGTCGGCAGCCGTTACCACACCTTCGCCTTCAAACTCGATGTATGCAACCTTTGCCTCGTTCGTATCGCTGTTATTCTTAATAGATAAGCTTTTGATGTTCATAATGATCTCAGTTACATCCTCTTTGACACCTGGAATGGAACTGAATTCATGCAAAACGCCGTCGATTTTCACCTGACTGACTGCGGCACCCGGCAGAGAAGAAAGCATGATTCTCCTTAAGGAATTGCCTAAAGTCGTACCGTAACCTCTTTCCAGCGGTTCAACTACAAACTTGCCATACTTTTTGTCTTCTGAGATTTCAGCAATCTCAATGTTTGGTTTTTCAAAATCGAACACTAATAGCCCCTCCTTTTGGGTATTTTGTATCGAGGGTCTTATACTCAAACCTTGCCCGGAGTCAAAAGACTCCGGGCGAAAGCCATAAACCAAGTTAACGGACTTTCAATTATTTGGAGTACAACTCGACGATAAGCATTTCATTCACTGGAACATCAATCTCATCTCTTGTTGGTAACTCTTTAACAGTACCACGTAAATTCTCATGGTCAACATCAAGCCATGCCGGAACCATACGTCCTGCAGTTGCTTCCTGTACATCCTTAAATCTGGCGTTGCTCTTGCATTTCTCTTTTACTTCGATCACATCACCAGCTTTTACTAAGTAGGACGGAATGTTTACGCACTTTCCGTTTACAAGAATGCTCTTGTGGTCAACCATCTGTCTGGTCTCTCTTCTTGTTCTTCCGAAGCCCATACGGAATACTACGTTGTCAAGTCTTCTCTCGAGAAGGATCATCAGGTTTTCACCGACCATACCATTCATCTTTTCAGCCTTTGCGTAGTAGTTACGGAACGGTTTCTCAAGAACGCCGTAGATGAATTTGGCTTTCTGCTTTTCTCTTAACTGAAGGCCATACTCACTCATCTTTCTGTTAGCTCTTTTTAATTCTCTCGTTGATTTTTTATCTATTCCTAAATAGATTGGATCCAGACCAAGGGATCTACATCTTTTAAGAACAGGAACTCTATCTACTGCCACTGTAATTACCTCCTAATTAGACTCTTCTGCGTTTTGGTGGACGACAACCGTTATGTGGAACCGGAGTTACATCCTTGATACTGGTTACTTCTAATCCGCATGCCTGAAGTGCACGAATAGCTGCTTCACGGCCTGAACCAGGACCTTTAACCATAACGTCTACGGATTTTAAACCATGTACAAGAGCTGCCTTTGTAGCAGTTTCTGCTGCCATCTGAGCTGCATATGGAGTAGATTTCCTTGAACCTCTAAATCCCAGAC
>CAUEKH010000136.1 GCA_959018155.1 uncultured Hungatella sp. | reverse complement strand
CCACTTACCTACTCCAGAATATAAAAAGTGTACTGGACACGTAGTTCACAATCAGTACAATCACTGATACAAAAAGCTAGCTGATATACGCATCCAAATGCAGCCAGGAAACCAGAACAAACATAAATACCATTTCCGAGATTCCCGATACAGCCCGGCAGGCCACAAAGGAAGACAGTTCCCGCATCACAAATCCCAGGCTGCGGTTATAACTCTGAAATACGAAAATTTTATTTACGCCAAAAGCAAACAGAACGGATATCGCCCAGGCCACGGCAGTCGCAATCAGGTAATCGACACTCAGCTTTACCAGAGCCGCATAGACAATCCAGTTCACCAGGGTTGTCAGTACGCCACAAATCAGGTAGGAAATAACCTCCCGGTTCATGACCCTGTCCCATATTTTTTTAATCATTCCATTCTCCTGTAAAAAATATTTCTTCTATTGTATTATAGCCCCGGAAAAATGTAAAGCAAATCCCGCCCTGACTTTCTGCATTTTTCCAGGTCCACAGTACCTTTTCCGGCTATTTCAGACCAAAATCACTGTCCCGCCTCTGTATCGAGAAATGCTTCCGCTCCTTCGGAAAAATGGAGTTCGTAATCCTCCGTAATAAAGATTCCATACACTCCCTCCATGGAATCGAGCAGTTTCATTCCCTCTTCCAGCCCCAGAGAAAAGCAGGTGGTAGAAAGCCCGTCTCCGTCCACCGATAAATCGGAAATAATGGTAACCGACACAAGGCCGTTATGGTAGGGATATCCCGTTTTCGGATCCAGCAAATGGTGGTAGTTTACCCCATTTTTCACAAAATGGCGTTCATAGACACCGGAGGAAACCACGGACATACCGGAAATATTGAGGGTTCCAATCGTCTCATTGCGATCCGCATAGGGCTTCTGAAGCCCAACCTTAAACGGGGTGCCATTGGGCCTGTTTCCCACGCACAGAACATTTCCCCCGAGGTTAATCACCGCGCTCTTAACTCCCTGCTCTTCTAAATATTCTTTCATCCTGTCGGCAATATAGCCCTTGGCTATGGCCCCCAAATCAATTTTCGTATCCGGGGAAAGGAATTCCACAGTCGTTCCATCGACTCTCAAATTCCTGTAATCCACCTTTTCCCTGGCCGCTTCGATCGCTTCCGCCGGCGGGACAACGTGTACATCAGAAGTAAAATCCCACAGAGATGTAAGCGGTTCCACCGTAATATCAAATGCCCCGTCCGACACTTCACTGTAATAGAGCCCTTTCGCAAGCAGCTCCGCCACATCCTCTGAGACCTCCATCGTCTCTTCCCCCGGTTTTCTGCTATTCAATTTGGCTATCTCACTCGCTTCAATAGTCCTGCTGAGCATATTTTCATAGGAACGGCACAGGTCAAGACTTCCATTTAAAATATCAGGATCATCTTTGTCATACAGAGTGACTGTTACAAATGTATTCAGGAGAAATCCCGACTTGGAAATCGGCTCGATCTTTCTCTCACAGCCTGTCATGGAAATCACAGCCGCCGCTGCCAGTGCGGCAAGCGCAAAAATTCTGCTTTTTTTATATTTTCTTATCATCTTCTATCCTTTACTGTGTGAACTTCATTTATGATTTTCAGTGTTTCGCTGTTTTAGCTATTTTCTCATGGTACACGCTTTTTCTATTCTCCCCAGCGTCGTCCCATCCTATTAATTTCCCTGATACCATAACACAGAAGAATTTGCCTGTCAAATTGCTTTTCCCTCTTTCTGACGCACCGAAGGCGCAGAAACTGTAAGTCTCTGCGCCCCCTGGTACACATTGCATTGCTAAATAGAAAGGAGATTAAAAATAATCTTTTCTTATTATATACCACTGTGGTGAAAAAAGCAAAGGAATTCGATATTTTTTTATCGGTTTCTTTTTACTGATTTTGGGACTCACTGGCAGTCTCATATAGGTATTTCGACAGTGCAGCCAGAGAAACGGCCATATTTTCATTCTGAAGCAGAACGTGATCCGGTACCTTTAAAAGCGCCGGGGCAAAATTCCAGATCGCCTTCACGCCACCGTCTACCAGCCGGTCACAGACATTCTGAGCCATGTCGGCCGGAACGGTGATGATACCGATATGGATCTGCATCCTGCGGCAGAGATTTTCCAGCTTATCCATGGGAAGTACCATTTTACCGCCAATTTTGGTCCCTGTTTTTTCCTGATCCTTGTCAAATGCCATGACAATCTCAACGCCATACTGCTCAAATCCCTGATACGAAAGGAGTGCGCTTCCTAAGGATCCGGCGCCGACCAGCACCGCCTGGTTCGTATTGTGGTACCCTAAAAATTCCTCGATATCTGCAATTAAATCGCGCACCACATAACCGGTCCTCGGTTTCCCCGCAGTCCGCGACACCATGGCAATATCTTTTCTGACCTGCACCTCATTCTGTTTCAAATCAATGGCAATGGCCGGGGAAGAGATCTTCACGACTCCCTCCGACTCCTTCTGTGTCAGGTAATGGTGATAAACAGGAAGGCGTTCCAGTGTATTTTTGGGGATTCCCCCCACAGGGTTCTTTTTCAGTTCCATTTTCTGTCCTCTGTCTCATAATCAAAACTGCAGGCTGCGGCAGCGGTTAAAGCACGCCAGCATCTCCTGGCGCCTGGGCAGGCACAAATTAACCGGTAAATACCCATCGTCCGCCAGAGAATCGAGACCATCTTTCTGCACCTTTTTCTCCAGTTCATCCACTATCTGAATCAGATTCCTCTTTCCGTCCATCAAATGGGAACCGGCATATTTTAAAAGATATCCCAGCGCCGCAATCTGCTCCGTGTCAGCGATCTGCTCCACAAATCGCAAATCAATTACATCTCGATCAAACTGAAGGCTGTCCCTTCCGAGCACCTTCATTTTAAACCGTTCATCCCTTCCGCCTGTCTTTAAACGGGACGGAATCCTGGAAAATGATACCGGCGCCATTTTTAGATTCTCTACGCCTTCCGAGTACTCCGCTGCCGCCGCCTTCGCCTCTTTCGTTACTTCCTTCGGCACATAACAGTCCATCTGAATAATCCTGTCCGCCACATGGAAATATGCGCCGGAACTGCCGGCAACCAGCACGGTGGAAATCCCATTCTCCTCATAAAGCGCTCTGACCCGCTCGATAAATGGCGTGATCGGCTCTTTATCCCGGTGGACCACCCGCTGCATCAGTTCATCCCGTATCATAAAATTCGTGGCGCTCGTATCTTCGTCTACCAGGAAGGTTTTCGCCCCGCTCTCCATGGCTTCCACCACATTGGCAGCCTGAGAGGTGCTTCCGCTGGCGTCCTCGGTACAGAATCTTCCGGTGTCGCGCCCATCCGGCAAATCCTTGATAAACAGGGAAATATCCACGTTCTTCACACTGCGCCCGTCTTCCGCGCGCAGCTTCACCGCCGTATGATCCGTGATGACAAACTCCCGTCCGTCCCCCTCGATATGGTTGTATACGCCAGATTCCAGCGCCGATAAAAGCGTAGATTTTCCGTGGTATCCCCCTCCGACGATCAGAGTCACGCCCTGGAAGATTCCCATGCCCTTTATTGTTCCCCGGTTTGGAAGTTCTAACTCTACCTCCATGGTAGAGGGCGAGGTAAATGGAACCGCTTTTCTCATGGGTCGGTTGGAAACGCCGGATTCCCTTGGAAGAACGGAACCATTTGCCACAAATGCAGTCAGCCCCATCTTTGGCAGCAAACGTCTTACCGCCTCCTGATCCTCAGCCAGCTTCCTCACATTTTCGACTTTCTCCTTCTCTCTCGCCGGGTATTTCCCGTAGAAGCACGTCTCCCCCACACACTCCGGCAGAAAATCGAAAAGAATCTTGATTAGTTCTCCGGAATTGATGGTCCTCCCGTTAGCCGGAAATCCTATCTCCAGGCGGAACAGAATGCTTCCATCCGCCTTATCCACGGTACATGCCGTCCGTTCCAGGATTTCCTGGCCGCACCGGCTGACTGCTATCAGACCACTTTTTCCCGATCCTTTCGCCTTAAAATTGTACTGTTCCACCTTAGCCCCGAACTTCCGCAGCAGAAAATCCTGCAGGGCAATCCGCTTATGGTACTCATCATACGATTGAACAGGAAATCCCGCTCTCTTTCCCTCTACGCGCACCGATACCTTCGATGGGGAGGCAAACGGGTCGCCCTGAACGTGGTCGATGCCGAGAGTATAATCTGCAAACCGGTATAATCCCTTTGCGCCCTTATAGGCCGGGTAACTCTTTCTGTCAACCTGGCGGAGAAACTGCCTTAAATCTTCTGATGCCTTCATTTTCCTGATGCCTCCTGGTTATTCTGAGTTTTCTGATTATTCTGAGTCCCCTGCCCATTCCCGGTGTCTGTTGTCTCATGGATTTTCCCGTTTCCATTTTCATGTAAATCGGTTATAAACATGGCATCCCCAAAACTGAAGAAGCGATACCGTTCTTTTATAGCCTCACCGTAGGCATGGAGCACATGTTCCCTTCCCGCCAGCGCGGAAACCAGCATCACCAGGGTTGATTCCGGAAGATGGAAATTGGTAATCAGGCAGTCCAGCGTCTTAAAACGATATCCCGGGTAAATGAAGATTTCCGTCCAGCCGCTTCCAGCCTTTAGAATTCCGTCCTCCGTCGACGCGCTCTCCACCGTCCGGCAGCTGGTCGTACCCACGCAGATAATACGGCCTCCATTTTTCTTCGCGTCATTGACCTTTTTCGCTTCCTCTTCTTCTACAATGTAGAATTCCGAGTGCATATGATGGTCCTCAATCTCGTCCACCTTCACCGGTCTGAAAGTCCCCAGCCCCACGTGAAGCGTCACATGAGCGATGGCGACTCCCATTTCTTCAATCTCCTGAAGCAGTTCCTGTGTAAAATGAAGTCCCGCCGTTGGCGCGGCCGCAGAGCCCTCATGTTTTGCATACACAGTCTGATACCGGTTCTTATCCTTTAACTGGTGCGTAATGTAGGGAGGCAGCGGCATCTGTCCCAGTTCGTCTAAAATCTCCTCAAAAATCCCATTGTAAGAGAACTGGATCAGGCGGTTCCCATCATCCACCACATCAATGACAGTGCCCTTTAGCAGGCCTTCTCCGAACGTTATAACCGTGCCGGGCTTGGCCTTTTTTCCCGGTTTAACAAGAGTCTCCCAAATGTCATTTTCCCGGCGCTTTAAGAGAAGAATCTCTATTTTGGCCTCTGTGCCTTCCTTCACGCCGAAAAGTCTGGCCGGAATCACCTTGGTATCATTGATGACCAGACAGTCCCCTTTTCTTAAATACGACAGGATATCACGAAAGGTCCTGTGCTCGATTTCTCCCGTATTCTTGTCCAGTACCAGCAGCCTCGAGGCTGACCGGTCCTCCAGCGGGTCCTGAGCGATCAACTCCTGCGGCAGTTCAAAATTAAAATCTTTAACATTCATCTCTATCTCTCCTTGTCAAAAAATGCTTCCCCGCACGGTGCCACGCAGAGAAGCATCTGTAGTTTTACTTATGTAGAAAACAGCATGGGACGGCAGTTCATGGGGTAGTTTCATGAGGCAGTTTCATGAGTCTCTTTAAGAAGTGCCTTCTGATACGCGCTCTGATGCCGGTTCGCCCTCTGTTCCATTTCCTGCATTATTTCCAGTTTCAGTACCGGTTCCTGCTCCGGTTTCAGTTCCATTCTCCGTTCCTGTTCCGTTTTCTCCAGCCGGTGCTGTTTCTTCTGCTTCTGGTTCAGCCGTCAGGCTGTAGTAAACGGCCAGAAGATTCTCGTCCGACTCCAGAGCAGAACGCAGTCCTGTATTCACCTCAGACGCCATGGACTGAACCGCGTCGGAATGGTTGACCGTATCTAAATATTCTGCTTCTTCCGGGGTGAGTTCAGCCACAAGATACCAGCTTCCATCGCCTGTACTTTTCGCATAGCACGCCATCATACTCGGCGCCTCTGTCTCAGCCTGCCGGAATTTGATATCGTATCGGGCATAAACGATAAGGGAATCCGCAGTCAGCCCCGGCACTGTATAGCATACCAGATTATGAAAATTCTGATAATAACGAACCTCATCCTCCATCGTAACGCGTTCTTTTTCCAACTGTTCTGAAGACAGTCCCCCGCCATAAACCGCTGATATTTTATTCACATCGCAGCTTTTTCTTGCCTTGAAGTACTTTTCCATCATTTCCAGTACTTCCGGGGCAGCCTCCTGAGGCTGATAAACAGCGGATTTTGGATCCGTATTTCCTCCAGCTGCACCTGACTCCGGATCCTGGGAACTGCCTGGGGCCTGGGAGCCGCCGGACTCCTGGAATGCGCCTGGAGCTGGAACGTCGCCTGGGTTCTGGGCTGCATCTGGAACCTGATTTCCGTCCGGGGACTGGACGCCACCGGGGACCTGATTTCCGTCCGCAGACTGGGAGCCGCCCTGGGCCTGCACTGCCCCCGCCTCCTGCGGGACAGATGCCGTCCCTCCATTTTTATCGGGCTTATCTGCAATCACAATTACAATAATCAGCAGTATCGTTACAAACGGCAGCGTCAGAAAATGCAGACACCGTTTCGTTTCCTCATTTGCAAGGCTCTCTTTCAGTTTTTCCAATAAGCTTTTCATAATGGCCTTATCCTCCTGGAGATTCGATCTCCGTTTTATTCTAACAAACTCTATTACAAAAATCAATAAAAATAGTCTTGCAAAATTCGAAGAAGTATAGTAGAATGAAAAAGATGCATCTGTAGCTCAGTGGATAGAGCAGTGGCCTCCGGAGCCGCGTGCG
>CAUEKH010000135.1 GCA_959018155.1 uncultured Hungatella sp. | reverse complement strand
ATTTAATTACGATACTTGCGAATCTCATTGAGAATGCAGTGGAGGCTGCTTCCGGGCTTCCGAAAGGAGAAGGCTGGATAGAAGCGAAACTGTATATGACAGAAGGCGGAAGATTCGTCTGGATTAATATTAGAAACAGCTGCCGTTCTGACGCAGGAAATTACGGGATCGGAAAAAGCAGTAAGAAAGAGAAAAAGGGTCATGGATATGGGCTGAAGGGGGTTGAGAAGCTGGCGCATAAGTATGGAGGCATTTTTGATTATACATGTTCAGAGGAGGTTTTTCAGGTACGGATCCAGCTGAGCAGAGACTATAAATCATGATAGTACAGGGAGAAGCTGTTATGTAAACGTGTAAAACGGTACAGGAATACAAAAATCGACATAAAATGTGCAAAAATTGACATACCGGGTGAATCCTGCAAGGTTATTACTTATAATAGAAATATCTGTAAAACTACAAAGAAGGGATGATTGTATGATGAAAAAATTAATGACTTTTGTGAGAAAACATGGAGCAATGGCGCTGGTAAACTCATTTGCGCTTGCGCTTGCGATTCAGACTGTGAACACTGCCTGTGCGTGGATTTATCACCAGCCTGAGGTTCCAGAAGATTTGAAGAAGATGAGAAAGTTTTAACGGCTGATTATGATTGAGAGACTGGCCGGGGCCATTGTTGAAAGCCAGATACGAAAGAACAATATTTCAGAAGACAGCAGGGATTTATACCGGTATTCTTATCTTGTACTGATCAGCGAGGTGGTGAATCTGATTGCCGCAATGATAATCGGACTGATTTTCGGTGATGTGCCGGCGGTATTACTATTCCTGCTGTTTTTCATCCCACTTCGGATGTTTTCCGGCGGGCTTCATGCCGGGAGTCCGGAGATCTGTGCATGTATCTCTGGACTTATCCTGTGTGGCGTCTGCTTGCTGAACCGTATTACATGGAGTACAGGGGTAAGTGGTATATTATTTACAGCAGGTCTGATGTGCGCGTTTTTCATCTGGCGGCTGAGTCCGGTGGAGACGGAGAATAAACCGCTGGATGAGGCTGAAAAGAAGCGTTATCGCATGAGAAGCCATCAGATTCTGGCAGTGGAAATTATTATTTTGGCGGCTGCTACGGCACTCCATTTAGGCTGGATTGCCCGACTTATCAGTATGGGGCATATTGTGCTGGGAGTATCGGTGGCAGGGCAATGGATGTTAAAGAGATGAAGAAGGCGGATTCTGCTGTGGCAGGCCGCTTTTTCTATGTGGAGAAAATTAATATTTATATGATTTCTCATTATATGGTGCTGTGGTATACTTGATACAAAGGCATAGGTCCGAATAAAGGAGGAATCTATGGTTAAAACTGTTACAATCGTCAGCCTTTCCAGCGGTATCATGGGAGAACCTTTTATGCGGCATGAACTGGAAATCGGACTGGAACGGTTAAGAAAATACGGATTGCAGGTAAAATTTGCATCTCACGCGCTCAGTGGCACAGCAGTTTTGAAGGCTCACCCCGAGCTGCGGGCGCAGGATTTCATTGACGCGTTTCGCGACAGGGAAACGGATATGATTCTGTGTGCAATCGGCGGTGATGATACCTACCGCCTGTTACCGTATCTATTTGAGAACGATGAATTGAAAAATGCCGTTTCCGATAAAATTTTTCTTGGATTTTCCGACACCACCATCAATCACCTGATGCTTAATAAGGTCGGAATTAAGACATTTATCAATGCAGGACATGCGCCCCCCAGATGTATTCTTCCATTTGGCGTTCCGGCGACAGTGGATGTTGACAGGCAGGTTATTTTATTAGAATGAGGCAGAACAATGAATGATATTGAAATAACTATCGAAGAATATAATAATATAAAAACGATCGAATCCGTAGTACATAACCCGATTGTTAAGTCGTTTCTCAGTACCATAGCAAACTATGTTCCGTTTTTTGGAGAATTAAGCGTGGAAACGATCGATGCCTCCATCAGTGAGCGGCAGGAGCAGAAGAAAAAGGCGATCTGTGATATTGTTTTTCAATCGCCGGAACTGATTACAATGGAGAAAATTCAGGATGCGGATTTTATTATTTCTTTTGCCAGAATGATGGATACCGCCAACCGGCTTAACAGTAATAAAAAAATAGAGTATCTGGCTAATTTATTTCGGAATACCTATGTTTTAAGTCCGACAAATAAAACGGATCAATTTGATGAGGGATTATCAAGACTTACTGGTCTGTCTGACAGGGAAATAGAAATTCTGGCTACGATGTTTGAGGCGGAACAGGAGTTGTATAAAAAGGCTTTTGAAGAAAATGCCTCCTTCAAAGTGACAAATGAGTTTTTTGAGAAAGTCTGGGAGAATTCAAAAAGGGTATGTATGGCTGAATTTAAAATATCTGCCCCCATTTTAACGAGTTTGGTTTCTTCCTTAACCCGAACGGGATTTATAGAAATTATTGATATGATGTATACTGGTTCGAGTAGAAAAGTCTATCGAACATCGTCGTATTTTGCCGAATTTGCAAGGCTCATAAAAGCCCGGTATCCTGACCGATGAGCGAAGACGGCCCGTCAAAATCCAATTGTATGTTTCTCCATTTCTTGTTATAATAAATAGCAGTGTCGATTTACGTCGAATTTGTTATTGTGTACTAAATAGAAAAGTATCTGGGGGACTGTTTTATGGCGGCGACGATTGTTTTATCGAATCAGAAGGGCGGGGTCGGGAAGACTACGTCGGCATATGCGCTGGCATCGTTACTTAAGGCAAGGGGATTTCGGGTGCTGGCGGTCGATATGGATCCGCAGGGGAATTTGAGCTTCAGCTTAGGAGCGGAGACTGAGGGGAGCGCCACGATTTACGATGTGCTGAAAGGGGAACTGAAACCGCGGTATGCGGTGCAGAAGACGCCGGTTGTGGATCTGATTCCGGCGAATATTCTTTTGAGCAGTATTGAACTGGAATTTACCGGGGCGAAGAGGGAATTTCTGTTAAAGGCGGCGTTGGACTCTCTGAAACCTTATTACGATTACATACTGATTGACTCACCGCCGGCACTCGGAATCCTGACGGTGAACGCATTTACTGCCGCGGATTACGTGCTGGTTCCCATGCTGTCTGATATTTTCAGCCTGCAGGGGATTACTCAGCTGGATGAGACGATTAGAAGGGTGAAAAGCTATTGCAACCCCGATTTGGAAGTGCTGGGCGTGTTCCTGACCAAGCATAATTCCAGAACCAGATTCAGCAGGGAAGTGAAGGGGACGCTGGATATGGTGGCGCAGGATTTGGAAATGCCGGTTCTCGATACCTTTATCAGGGAGAGCGTGGCGCTTCGCGAGGCACAGTCTCTTCAGCAGTCGGTGCTGGAGTATGCGCCTGGCTGCAACGCGGCAAAGGACTATGAGAGTCTGGTGGAGGAATTGTTTCAAAGGGGGCTGAGGACGCATGGCTAAGAGCAGGACCGAGATTGATAAAGAGATGATGTACCGGAAGATTATGCCGACCGCCGCTAAGAAGACGTCTGACGGCGGCCCGGAGGGAACGCCCGGGGCTCTGGCAACGGCACAAATGCCGGACGGAAGTGCGGAGTCGAAGGCGGCATCGGGGGTGGCGGCTTCCCCGACTGCTTCTGTTATGGCAAAGGCGATCCGGCGTACATCGGTGGCGATTCCATTTAAGGAGGAGCAGGAGATGATCCTGGTAAACCTGATGGAAGAGCTGGTGGCAGCGCGTCTGGATACGACTCTGGACCGCTTTAACTGCTGTAAATGTAATAAATGCAAGAAAGATATCGCGGCTCTGGCTTTAAACCGGTTAAAGCCGCGCTACGTTGTGATGCGGGAAGATGATGAGGAGCGGAGAAAGGAAGCTTCGGAGCAGTATGGCTCTGAGGTGACGAGCGCCCTGGTGCAGGCCATTATGGTAGTGAAAAAGGAGCCGCGCCATTGAGTGAGACAAAAAGGTCAGAGGATACAGCATGAATGGGCTGTATCTTCTGGCCTGATTTTATTGAAGACGGTACCTGTGCACGGAGCGTGCAGGTTATCGTTTAAAAATTTCATTTTTCCCTGTAAACTTTTCCGGATGATGTACGATAACTATATTAGAGATAATGGAAGCAGTATAAACACAAACAGAAAGGAAGTCGGGATTATGGATGTGAAAGTAACCAGAAATTATTCCGTTTACCAGAATGCTGTAAACAGCGGCAAACATACAGAGAGAACCGTTTCCGTCCCGGCATCGGGGGATAAGAAGATTCGGGGGGACGCCATCTGCATCAGCAGTGACGGGGTGAAGAAGAAGGAAGCGTCCTCATTTGCGGCAGCGCTTAACAAGTCGATGGAGGAAGGCGCTTCGGCGGAGAAGATTGCAGCGCTTCGGCAGCAGGTCCGGGAAGGTACGTACCAGGTATCGGCGGAGGAGATTGCGAAGCGCCTGATGAGCGGTTTATAGAGAGGGGAAACAGGTGGAAGAATTAGTTCATTTTCTGACAGAGTACACGGAGTTCTTTGAGCGGATGGAGCAGAAGCAGGTGGAAAAACTGGGGCTTTTGATGACGAAGGAACTGGATAAGATAGAAGAATCCATTATGATGCAGCAGTCCATGGATAAACAGCTGGATAATATGGAGCAGAGACGCCGGGAACTGTTCGCCAAACGGGGCATTGACGGGAAGACGTTAAAGGAAATCGCGGATTCGCAGCCGGCACAGGAGAGGCAGAGGCTGATGGAGTTATACCGGAGGCTGGACGGCTCGATCGCCAATATCCGCTATTACAATGAGAAGGCGGAGAGTCTGGCAAAGATGGAACTGGAGAAGATGGGGCTGGATTCCCGGCTGATCAGTAATCCGACGGGGATTTATGGAAAGTCGGTGGGAGCGAAGGGGCAGCGGCTGGAGAGAAAGGTCTGAAGCAGACCGTCAGAGGAGAGTGGATAAGTGAGACCGACATTTATGGGGCTGGAGACGGCCAAGCGGGGGCTGATGGTGAATCAGAAGGCTCTCGATATCATTGGAAATAATATCAGTAAT
This sequence comes from uncultured Hungatella sp., assembly GCA_959018155.1. Classification (GTDB taxonomy): domain Bacteria; phylum Bacillota; class Clostridia; order Lachnospirales; family Lachnospiraceae; genus Hungatella. The sequence goes on along the minus strand of CAUEKH010000135.1, from coordinate 1,734 downwards.
CTTAAGACAAAGGGGTATACGAGACAGCGGCTCGATACCGTTTCCGTGCAGGTATATGGAAATGACCGTTTCCGGCACAGTTCGATTCCGCTGGCCGGTCAGGGTGTGGAAGCCAGCGGCGTGGCCCAGATCCGCAACCCCTATCTGGACAGCAAATTCCGGGAGGAGTACGGAGATGTTGGCTACTACGACCAGAAGGCAGCTGTTTTAGAGCAGATAGAGGGGATCATCAGTGACCCGGAGGTGGAAGGCACGGGTATCAAGGACGCGTTAAATACGCTGTCCCAGGCCCTTGCGGATTTCAGCCAGAATCCTTATCAGGAGACGAACGCCAATATCGTGATGAACGCGTTTCAGAGCGTGACCCAGGTGTTCAATGAGTACGACTCCAATTTGAAGACGCTGAAAGCGCAGACGAAAAATGATCTGTCCATTGCGGTGGAAGATATTAACACGAAACTGAGCCAGTTGACGGAACTGAACCGATCGATTGCCCATGAAATTTTCGTCAACGATGATTACGACGGGGTAAATTACGGTCCCAATGATTTGCTGGATCAGAGAAATGTGATCCTGGACGATTTGTCCCGCTATGGAAAGGTCACGGTGGAGAACTTAGATGAAGGCAGAATATCGGTAAAAATCAACGGCAAGGTGGTGGTGAATGCCATAGGCGGCGATTACACCAATGATAAGCTGAAAATCGCTTCGGACGGCACAACACTTTCCTGGGCCAGTGACGGTAAGAAAGCGGATTTGGGCGCAGGAGCGATTCGCGGATTTGTCGATACGCTGACCGGTTCAGACGGGCTGGAGCCCGGGATCCCCTACTATGAAAAGTGTCTCGATAAGCTGGCCCAGGGATTTGCCAGTGTGTTTAATTCCATGGTCCATGCGGATAATCCGGACAACCCGGATGAATTTAAGACGCTGCTTGAGGGGGACAAAAATGGGGTCATAACGGCGGGCACCATCAGAATCAGTGATAAATGGTCCAATGATTCCGCCTACATTATCAGGGAAAAGAATCCCGACGGTACGCTCGACAATGAGGATATTTTAAAGATGAAGGCGGCGCTGGAACTGAAGCACAATTTTGGCGGTGAATTCGAGGGAAGCTTCAGTGAGTTCGTTACAGAGTTTACCAATACCCTGGGCAGCGGTATCAAGACGAATGATTCCAGACTGCAGGCGGCGCTTGCCATCGCGGAGAGCGTCGATACGGATCGTATGGGGACTTCGGGAGTATCGCTCAATGAAGAGGGGATTAACATGATGACATATAACAAGGCATATTCCGCTCTGGGGCGCCTGATGACGACCATGGACGAGGAGCTGGATATCATTATCAATAAAATGGGTCTGGTAGGACGTTAAGGAGGGGCGATATGAGAATTACTGAAAATATGATGGTATCGACGTACAACCGGAATTTGCAGAGAAATATATCGAATCTGGCGTCGTCGAATTTAAAGCTGACTTCCCAGCGTCAGTACAACCATGTGTCAGAGGACCCGGCTTCGGCGGCAAAGGCATTTGCCATCCGCGACCAGATTGCAAGGAGCAAGGAGCACATCAGGACGGTGGAGAACGCCGAGGGAGAACTGGAGACGGCGGACGCCAATATTATGACGATCAATTCGATTCTGGAACTGGTTTACGAGAAGGCGACCAGGGCCGGAGGAACCTCCAACCAGGACGGACTCGATGCGATTGCCAGCGAACTGGGTGGTT
>CAUEKH010000134.1 GCA_959018155.1 uncultured Hungatella sp. | reverse complement strand
AATCAGAATTCCTTTGGCATTGTCGATGCGAAGATTTCTTGTTACTGATTTCATGGCAGTGTTTCCTTTTATTGCGATAATTGTAAAAATCCCACCTATTATATCATATTTTGCCGGAAATGTTAATGGGATAATCAGGGGAAGTCTTGCCAGCTATTTTCTGTTATGGTATGATTGCACGTGGATATTGCGAAAATGTTGGAAAATGATGGAATTTGACGAAGGCGGCAGTATCATTTTACAGGAGGTTTATTGGTGCGATGAGAGAGAGGATTTGTATTGCCTGCGGCAGCAGGCTGCCGGAGAAGGCGCTGATGGATTTTGAGGGAATGCCGGCGTCGGCGCAGAATATCCCTAACCGGGAAGAGGTAAAGGCTGATGAAGGGATGGAACTTCATCTCTGCCAGTGCGGCCGCTGCGGTCTGGTGCAGTTTGACTGCCAGCCGGTGGACTATTACCGGGACGTGATCCGGTCGGGCGGATTCTCTACCACGATGGTGGAACTGCGAAGAAGCCAGTACCGCCATTTCATTGAGACTTACGGCCTGGAGGGAAAGAAGATAATAGAGGCAGGCTGTGGCCAGGGAGAATTTTTATCGGTCTTAAAGGAATTTCCTGTGAAAGGATACGGAATTGAGCATAAAGAAGACCTGGTGGAGCTGGCGAGGAGCCGGGGGCTTACGGTCTGGAGGCAGTTTGCGGATCAGGAGGGGACGATACTCAAGAACCCGGACGGAGAGGGCGAGGGGCCTTACGACGCATTTCTGTCCTTCAATTTCCTGGAGCATCAGCCGGATCCGGTGGGGATGCTCAAGTGCCTGTACCGGAATCTGACGGAAGACGGACTGGGACTTTTAACGGTGCCAAGCTTTGAATATATACTGGAACACGACGGTTACTATGAACTGATTCGCGACCATCTGGCTTACTACACCTTCGATACGCTGCGGTTCGTGCTGGGACGGGCCGGTTTTGAGGTGCTGGAGGAGGAGATGGTTAACCGGGATACGCTTTCGGTTATCGTTAAGAAGGTAAAATCCAGCTGGGGAGAGCGGCTGGAGGAGATGGGGGAGACAGAGGAATGCCGGGCGGCAGCGGAAAGCCAGGCGTCGGCTGAAGGAAAGCCGAAAGTGGCTGCGGCGGAACGGAGCCAGGATGCGGTAGCGGAAAGCCAGGCGACGGCCGAAGGAAAGACGAAAGTGGCTGCGGCAAAACGGAGCCAGGAGGCAGCAGCGGAAAAATGGGCGGCCGCCGATATCTCCGGCCTCGTAAAGAGCCGTACAGTCATTGGAAATGAGATCGCCGCGCTTTTTGAACGCCTGGAAAGGGAAGGAAAGACTCTTGCAGTCTGGGGCGCCAGTCACCAGGGATTTACCCTGGCTGCGACCACCAGCCTGGGAGAGAAGGCGCAGTATATCATAGATTCCGCGCCGTTTAAGCAGGGACTTTTTGCACCGGCTTCTCATCTTCCGATCGTTGCGCCGGCGTATTATCAGGAACAGCCGGTGGACGCGGTTTTAATTGTGGCGCCGGGATATACGGATGAGATTGCGGGGAATATCAGAGAGAAATTCGGAAGCGGAGTGGAGATTCTGGCAATCAAATCCAACCATCTGGAGCATTTATAAATCCCAGAGTGGCGTTTCGAAAGGAGAAATCATTCATGAAAGCATTTGTTTTGGCAGAGCCGGGAAAGGTGGGCTGGTATGATGCGCCGGAGCCGCAGCTTACGCCGTACGGGGCGATTTTGAGGCCGGTGGCTGTTACGCCGTGTTCTTCTGATGTCCACACGGTATTTGGCGGAGGTTCGAGGAAGGCGCCTAACCTGATTCTGGGCCATGAGTGTGTGGCGGAGATTTTGGAGGTGGGAGAACTGGTGCGGGATTTCTCGCCGGGGGAGATAGTGGCGGTGCCCGCAATCACGCCGGACTGGAGAGCGCCGGGGATCCAGGAGGGAAATGACCGCCATGCGTCGGCGCCATTTTCCGGCCATCAGTTAGGGCGCAGCCAGCCGGGCGTTTTTGCGGAAAAATTCCTGATTCCGGATGCGGATACGACTCTGGCGAAGATTCCGAAGGGCGTTACGCTGGAACAGGCTCTCATGTGTGTGGATGTGGTGACGACAGGGTTTACCGGCGCTGAGTACGCCGATATCAAGATTGGCGATACCGTGGTGGTGCTGGGAATCGGCCCGATTGGGTTGATGGCTGTTGAGGGCGCGCGCCATTTGGGAGCAGCCAGGATTATTGCCGTGGGTACCAGGCCGATCTGCGTGGAGCTGGCGAAGGAGTTCGGGGCCACCGATATTATCAGCTACAAGGACGGCAGCGTGGTGGAACAGGTGCTCGCCATGACGGACGGGATTGGCGCTGACTCGGTGATTATCTGCGGCGGAGGGGATGAGGTGTTTACCCAGGCGGTGGATATGGTGCGGTACGGGATCGGCACGATTTCCAACGTTAATTATTACGGGGGAACCGGTTCGTTAGAGTTCCCGAAATTTTCCGGAGGCAGGGGCATGGCGGGGAAAACCATTCATACCCAGCTTGCCAAAGGCGGAAGAATGAGGATAGAGAGGCTTTTAAAAATGGTCGAGTACGGCCGGATCAATCCACAGAAACTGGTGACTCACCGGTTAAATGGGCTTGACAGCGTGGAAAAAGCCCTGTATCTTATGAAAGAAAAGCCACAGGACTTAATTAAGGTCATGGTTAAAATAGATTGGAAGAGAACAGACATATGAAGACAATTAGTATTGTAATACCCTGTTATAATGAGGAAGAAAATGTGGAGGCCTTATACGAGGCGCTGCGGGCCGTCTTTGAGAAGGATCTTCCAGGGTATAAATATGAGATGATTTATATTGACAACGACTCTGCGGATCGCACCCGCGATCTGATCCGGGGACTCTGCAGAAAGGATCCCGGTGTAAAGGGGATTTTCAACGCCAAGAATTTTGGCCAGTTCAATTCCCCGTATTACGCCATGCTGCAGTCTACAGGGGACTGTACCATCCTGATGGCGGCTGATTTCCAGGATCCGGTGGATATGATTCCGCGCTACGTGGCGGAATGGGAAAATGGATATAAGATTGTCATTGGCATCAAGAAATCAAGCCAGGAAAATAAACTCATGTACTGGCTGAGAGGCTGCTACTATAAGATGCTTAAGAAGCTTTCTGATGTGGAACAGATTGAGCAGTTTACAGGATTTGGCCTCTACGATGCGAAGTTTATCAAAGTTCTCCGGGAACTGGATGATCCGACGCCATTTTTGCGCGGGATTGTGGCGGAACTGGGATTTCGCAGGAAAGAGATCCCGTATGAGCAGCCGAAACGGCGGGCCGGAAAGACCAGCAACAATTTCTACCGCTTATACGACGCGGCTATGCTCAGCATTACTTCCTATACGAAGGTAGGGCTTCGCCTTGCCACCATATTTGGAAGCATCTGTTCTTTTATCAGCCTTGTAGTGGCGTTAATCTACCTTGTCATGAAACTGATGTACTGGGATCGATTCCCGGCCGGCATGGCGCCCATGCTGATTGGGATGCTGTTCTTAGGCTCGATCCAGATCTTTTTTATCGGCCTTGTGGGAGAGTATATCCTTTCCATCAATGCCAGAGTTATGAAGCGTCCCCTCGTCATTGAGGAGGAACGGATTAATTTTGATACCAGTAAGACGGATACAGATTCGGAGAACTGCGGTGAGGATGAGGAAATCTTAAGCGCGGCTTCGCTGGGAGATGGAGAGTCGGTATGAAATATAAGATAGATGTAGCGCGGATACGCGAAAATTCGATCGTTTTAAATGGCTGGGTGATCGGGGGCAATCCCGAGGCCAGGGCTGAATTTGAGGTGCTTGACGGCAGTCAGAAACCGGTGGAGTTCAAATACGTTCCGGTGCGCCGTGACGATGTGAGCCAGAATTATTTTAAGACCACGTATGACAGGGACTTTGGCTTTGATATCCGGATTCCCTATGTGCGGGAGAAGAATGAGGACCGTTTTCTCGTCATCCGCTGTGACGGAAAGACCGCCCGGGTGAAGCTGAATGCGGATATTATCGGGAAACACAACAGCAGCGCCCACAAGAAGAGCGCCAGGTTCAAGAGCATGATGAATAAGGAGACGCTGCAATCTGCTGTGGAATTCTGGAAGGAAAATGGCCTTAAGGCATTTATCCTGAAGTCGAAGCACAAAATCCAGGGGATTGACAGCGACTACGATTACCCGGAATGGTATCAGCTGACAAAGACGACGGACGAGGAGCTGGAAGCTCAGAGAAAGACGGAATTCGATTATATGCCGAAGCTGTCGGTGGTGATACCTGCCTTTAAGACACCGGAGCGGTTCCTGGCGGCGATGCTGGACTCCTTAATCGCCCAGACGTATCAGAACTGGGAAGTCTGCGTCGCGGATGGAAGCCCCAGGGGCGAGAGCGTGGAGCGGGTGTTAAAGCGCTACGCTGCTAAGGATGAGCGGATCCGCTACGTGATTCTCGGAGAGAATAAGAAGATTTCGGGGAATACGAACGCGGCGATCGACATGGCAAAGGGCGATTTTATCGTGCTGGCCGACCATGACGATACTCTGGCGCCGGATGCACTGTTTGAGTGCGTGAAGGCTATCAATTCGGATCCGGAGATCGATGTGGTCTATACGGATGAGGACAAGCTGGACATCGACGGCGGAGAACTGTTCGAACCGCATTTTAAGCCGGATTTCAACCCGGATTTGCTGACGAGCGTAAACTACATCTGTCATTTATTTGTTGTCAACCGGGAACTGGTCGAGGCGGCCGGGACGTTCCGGGAGGAATTTGACGGGGCTCAGGACTATGATTTCATTTTCCGCTGCACGGAGATGGCGCGGAAAATTTACCATGTGCCGAAGGCGCTCTACCACTGGCGCTGCCATCAGAATTCCACCTCCAGCAATCCGGAGAGCAAACTCTATGCCTTTGAGGCCGGGGCGAGAGCCATCAAGGCCCATTATGACCGGCTGGGGATCGAGGCGCTGTCCGTGGAAAAGGGCGTGGATTACGGAATTTACCATACCAGGTTTGCGATACACGATAATCCGCTTGTGTCGATTATCATCCCAAACAAGGACCATACAGCGGATTTGGACCTCTGTATGCGCTCGATCATTGAGAAATGTACCTGGAAAAATATTGAATTTATTGTGGTGGAGAATAACAGCACCGAGGCGGAGACATTTTCCTACTATGAGAAGATTGAGAAGGAGTTCGATTTCGTCCATGTGGTGAAATGGGAACGGGAGTTTAACTACTCTGCGATCAATAATTTCGGCGTAACTTATGCAAAGGGTGAATACCTTCTGTTTTTAAATAATGACACGGAGATTATCAATCCGGAGAGTCTCCATGAGATGCTGGGCTTCTGCCAGAGAAGTGACGTGGGAATTGTGGGAGCCAGACTTCTCTACTCCGACGATACCATCCAGCACGCCGGCGTGGTTGTTGGTTTCGGCGGAATCGCGGGGCACACCTTTATCGGTCTCCACAAGGCGGAGAGCAGCTATTTTAACCGGGCTATGTGCGCCCAGGATTACAGCGCGGTGACGGCCGCCTGCATGATGAGTAAGAAATCACTGTTTGAAAAGGTGGGCGGCTTCTCGGAAGAACTGGCGGTGGCGTTCAACGACATCGACTACTGTATGAAGATCCGTTCCCTGGGGAAACTGGTGGTATACGCGCCTTACGCCCTGTTCTATCACTATGAGTCCAAGTCCCGCGGGCTGGAGGACACGCCTGAGAAGGTGGAGAGATTCAACCGCGAGATTAAGATTTTCTCGGATAAATGGCCGGATATTTTAAAGAACGGAGATCCTTATTATAACCCGAACCTGACTTTGAGGAAGTCGAATTTCGCGCTGCGTGATCTGCGGAAGGAGAAAATCGGGGAGCCGTATCGGTTGGAGATATGATAGAGGAAAGCCGCGATGAGCGGGTTGGAGACAAGCCGGCTGGAGAGATAACAGCCGAAATGCCGGTTTTCGAGGCCACATTATGACGAGTACTATTTTTGAGGTTATCATATGCAGAAGAAAGTAACGATTATCATCCCCAATTATAACGGGTTGAAATTCATGGAGCCGTGTTTTGCTGCTCTGAATACGCAGACTACAGACTGTTTTGAGATTCTTGTGGTGGACAATGGCTCGACGGACGGAAGCGTCCAGTGGCTGAAGGATAAGGGAATTCCATCTGTCTTTCTGCCGGAGAATACCGGGTTTACCGGGGCGGTCAATGTGGGGATCCGGGCGTCGAAGACGCCCTATGTGATTCTGCTCAACAACGACACGGAGCCAGAGCCGGGGTATGTGAAGGCGCTGGTGGAGGCGATAGAGCGGTCGCCGAAGATATTTTCCGTCAGCAGCAGAATCATTCAGCTTTACAACCGGGAACTGATGGATGACGCGGGGGACATGTACAGCCTGCTGGGCTGGGCCTACCAGAGAGGGGTGGGGCAGCCGGTGAAGGGGTATAAAAAGGCGTGCCGCGTCTTTTCGGCCTGCGCGGCGGCGGCTATCTACCGGCGGGAGGTATTTGAGGAGATTGGGTATTTTGACGAGTCCCATTTTGCCTATCTGGAGGATATCGACGTGGGTTACCGGGCGCGTATCTACGGGTATGACAATATATACTGCCCGGAGGCGGTCGTTTACCATGTGGGGAGCGGGACCAGCGGTTCCAAGTATAATTCCTTTAAGGTGAAGATGGCGGCCAGGAACAATGTGTACTTAAATTATAAAAATATGCCGTTTTTGCAGCTTCTGATTAATTTTCTT
>CAUEKH010000133.1 GCA_959018155.1 uncultured Hungatella sp. | reverse complement strand
TTAAACCGCTTGACGGAGAAATGATTCTGTCGTCAGCGAAGAAGACCGGAAAGGTCGTAACAGTAGAGGAACATTCCATCATAGGCGGCCTGGGGAGCGCAGTCTGTGATGTACTGTCAGAAACGGCCGCGGCACCGGTGTTTAAAATTGGTATCAGGGACGTATTTGGAGAGTCCGGGCCTGCGATGGAACTGATTCACAAATACCGTCTCGACGGAGAGGGGATTTACAGTCAGATTAAAGAGAGATGGTTCTAATCTGATAATAGATGCGGGAAACGGTTCATTTAACGTACGGTTTCCCGGAAACAGCAGGAAGGAGAGCAGCGGCGTGGCGCAGGGCTCTTCTTCCTGCTGTTTCTGCTTCCGCTGTCAGAAAATGTTAAGAAAATGAGGGTTGACATTTTTGCGGCTGCCAATTATAGTATTGAGTAGAATAAGAGGGCGTTACGTCCTTCATAAGCAAAGGAGTGGTTGTTATGTTGGCAAATTACGAGGTGAAAACAAGATAACTGAATGATAGAAGACAGAGGACAGGGACTGCACATAAGTTTATTTTTTGCTGCACGGCTTGTTGTCGTGTTTTTTTGTACCCAAAATCAGGGATATTCTGCGTTTGGGAGCAGAACACGATGGTAAAATGAGGCTTAATCAGGCGCACAATGGAACTTCTGCCATCTCTGTCGGCTTATGAAGGAGAATTTGATTTTGGAAAGAGAAAATTGCATAATTATCAGTAACGAAAAAAACTGGATTGAACAGGCGGCGAAGGATCAGCTTCGCGGCGTGGCGAATTTACCCGGCGTGGAGCGGGTGGTCGGCCTGCCGGATTTACATCCGGGCAAGACGCCGGTGGGAATGGCGGTGCTTAGCAGGGGAAGGTTCTATCCCCATCTGATTGGAAATGATATCGGCTGCGGTATGAGCCTGTTTGCGACCGGAATTAAGAAAAAGAAGTTCCGCATGGAGCAATGGGTTACCCGTCTTAATTCCATCCGGGAACTGAGCGATCTGATGACGGTCAATCCGTATGAGGAGGAATGCCCCATCAGGGACTTGGGTACGATCGGGCTGGGAAATCATTTTGCGGAATTTCAGTGTGTGGAGGAGATTTTTGATGAGGAGGCGGCAGAAAGACTGGGACTGGAGAAGGAGACGGTGCTTCTGCTCATTCACAGCGGTTCCCGGGGCTATGGACAGGAGATTTTAAACCGGTTCTACAACCCGGCGGGGCTGGAGGAAGACGGCGAAGAGGCGAAGGCGTACTTAAAAGAGCATGATCGCGCGCTTCTGTGGGCGTCGAGAAATCGGATTGTGACTGCCGGGAAGCTGCTTGGCTATCTCGGAGTCACCGCAAGTCCCGTGTTGCTTCTCGACAGCTGCCACAATTACCTGGAGAAAACGGAAGAGGGCTGGATTCACCGCAAAGGGAGCGTTTCGACGAAGCGCGGTGCGGTGGTAATTCCGGGTTCCAGGGGGAGTTTCACCTATGTCTGTATGCCGGAGAGCGATACCGCTCTCGCCCTGGATTCCATTTCCCACGGATCCGGGCGAAAATGGGCCAGAAGCATCTGCAAAAGCCGCATTGACCGAAAATACGACAGGGATTCTATCCGCAGCACGAAATTGAAGAGCCGGGTGGTGTGCCATGACACGAATCTGCTGTTTGCTGAGGCGCCGGAAGCGTACAAGAATGTGGAACAGGTGATTGATTCTCTGCTGGATTACGATTTAATCAGGCGCACAGCTGTGCTTCGGCCTCTGATTACATTTAAAGGTTAGGGGGGAAGGACAGATGAGAGTACAGATTAGTTCCGGTCAGGGACCGGCAGAGTGTGAACTGGCAGTTGCCCTTCTCTATCAGGCGCTGTGCCGGGAGATTCCGGATATCCGGCTGGTAAGCAGGAAGGCAGGCAGCAGGAGGGGAGGATACTCCTCCATCTGCTTTGAAACGGAGAGCGATTTATCGGAGCTGGAGGGCAGTGTTCAGTGGATCTGCAAAAGTCCGTACCGTCCCGGCCATAAGAGGAAGAACTGGTATGTGGCGGTGAACATTCTGGAGGAGATTCCGAGAGTATCAGAAGACATGATGGTTCGATTCGAGACATTTCGGTGCGGCGGCAAGGGCGGGCAGAACGTCAATAAGGTGGAGACCGGGGTCAGAGTGATCCATATCCCGACCGGAACCGCGGTGGTGGCCACAGAGGCGAGAACACAGCACCAGAACCGTCAGATTGCCATGAACCGTCTCTGCGATATTCTGGCTGAGATGAACGGGGAAAAAGAGGAGAAAGAGAAAAATCTGGCCTGGATGGAGCATACGCGGCTGGTAAGAGGAAATCCTGTCCGCATTTATGAGGGACTGGAATTTGTGAGAAGAAAGTAAGAACAACAGTGATTTAAGATAAGAGAACAGAAAAATCAGGAAGTCCTGTGCCAAATCAGCTGCGGAACTCCCTGATTTTTCTGCTTTTCTATCTGTTTATCAAGTGGGATGCCCTCTCATAATCCGTTTTCAGGACGTAAAAAATGTATTCGCAGGAGCGCAAGGCATGGTCCCCGAATTGCGTGACCGCCGGTCTGCGCGCGCCCATACCGCGCATGGAATTGTCTTTTACATTCAGAACATAGTCAATGGCATTTGCGGCCAGAATACTGCGGATCCGGGCCTGTTCTTCCATTGAATATGTGATGGCAAGTTCTTTTCTGTTAAAAATGGTAATCATGTAATCACCTCCCCGAAGACAGATCCATCATAACACGTTTGCTGTGTGAATTCAATCGGGGATGTTCTTCTGGGCCATGGTGGTAAAAAGACGAAAAACAGGGAAAACAGAAGGGATGAAAAATGACCAGCCGGGGAAGCTGGTCATTTTCGGAGAAGGTATTTCGTTTCTTATGGGGTGTAGCAAAAACTATATAATGTATTGGGGGGGGTTACGAGTATTAATATAACCTATTTCTTCAAAAAAGTGTTTACAAAGATGAAAAAAATTTCAATGAAAAATTGTGCTATTTTTATTGAGAGGAAAATCAGGCCGGCAAATTGCCGTAAAATCAGGATTTCTTTCCGCTGTCTTTCACAATTTTTACAAGAGTGCCACTTAACAGGAACAGGGCAATCAGGTTCGGTATGGACATCAGGCCGTTAAAGGTATCTGCAATTCCCCAGAGCAGCCCTAAGTCAGCGGTGGCGCCGAGAACCGCGACGGCGGAGTAGACCACCATAAAGGGCCTGTTTACCCGGGAACCGAAGAGAAATTCAATACAGCGCGTCCCGTAAAGTCCCCAGCCAATGGTGGTGGAAAATGCAAAGCAGCAGAGGGCGATGGCGGTGAAGACGGAAACCCAGTTCCCGTACGTGGCCGTAAAACCGCTGATCGTTAAATCAGCCCCTGCGGCATGGCCGTAGGTAATGGCAGTCCCGCTGCACAAAATGACGAGCGCGGTCATTGTGCAGATGACAATGGTGTCGGTAAACACCTCAAAGATGCCGAAATACCCCTGCCTGACCGGGTCCTCCGTGTCAGCGGCCGCGTGGGCGATGGAACCGGTTCCGAGGCCGGCCTCGTTGGAGAAAATACCGCGGGAGACGCCATTTTTCATGCTGAGGAAAATCGAGCCTACGACGCCTCCGGTGACCGCGGACGGGGTAAATGCGCCTTTGATGATGGAGAGGAAAACACCGGGGACGCGCTGGAAATTAGCCAGAATCACGCCAAAGGCAAGCAGAATATAGAGCAGCGCCATAAATGGCACCAGCCTCTCCGTAACGCGCCCGATGCGTTTGATTCCTCCGAGGAGCACGAGGGCCACCAGAACCGCAATCACAATGCCGAGAATGAGATTGAAGGCGGAAAGATTTCCCTGATCCAGAATGCGATAGTTGAGCAGGGCGGAGTCGATTGCCGTGGTAATCGTATTGACCTGGGTGGCGTTGCCGGTTCCGAAAACGGTCAGGATCCCCAGCGCCGAATAGACGACGGCCAGCCAGCGAAAGCGGGGAGAAAGCCCGTTTTTGATATAGTACATGGGGCCGCCGACCCAGTCTCCGGTTTTATTTTTTTCACGAAAATGGACCGCCAGGGTCACTTCGGAGAATTTGGTACACATGCCTAAGAGGGCGGAGATCCACATCCAGAAAACAGAACCGGGGCCGCCGATGGCGATAGCGCCCGCCACACCGGCAATATTTCCGGTTCCGACCGTGGCGGCCAGCGCAGTACAGACCGCCTGAAACGGCGTGACAGCGCCCTCGGAAGCCTCTTTTTTGTGAAATAAACGTCCGACAGTGACTTTAAAGGTATATCCGAACTTGCGAAACTGGATAAAATGAGTCCGGATGCTCAAACAGAGCCCGACTCCGATGATGCAGACCATAGCCGGAATTCCCCAGACAAAGGCATTGACTGCATTGTTGATTTCTTCAATGATATGGAACATACGAAACCCTTTCTGTTTAACAAAGTTTTCCGCGCAAAACGGTTGCTTCCTATCATAGCATAAATTGGAAAAGGTGTACAGAAAAAAAGAGGCCATCAGCTGACGGCCTCTTTGTAAACAGCAATATTATGATAAACAGTAACTTTATAAGGATTGCTGTTATGTAATTACAGATTTAAGTCCATATCTCCGGGCTGAATCAGTCCTTTTTTCCGCATCAGTTCAGATACGGCCAGGGAAATCACAGCCGGAAGGACAAACTGAAGCAGGATGATTTTGACCATTACGATGGCGGGACTTTCAAATGCGGTCATTGTCTGGTAAGTCATAATCTGGCCTACGAAACCGGCTGAACCCATCCCGGAACCAGTGGCGTTGCACTGCATATTGACTAACATGGTGCCAACGGGACCTAAAATCGCACTCGATATGATGGCGGGCAGCCAGATGAGAGGGTGGCGCATGATATTGGGAACCTGAAGCATGGAGGTGCCTACGCCCTGCGCTAAAAGTCCGCCGATTTTATTTTCCCGGTAGCTGGCAACGGCGAAGCCGACCATGTTGCAGCAGCAGCCGATTACCGCCGCGCCGGCTGCGATGCCCTGTAAATTCAGGATAATGCCGAGCGCTGCCGAACTGATAGGAAGCGTTAAAATCATACCCATCAGGACGGATACGACAATACCCATGAGAAATGGCTGCTGTTCTGTTCCCCAGTTGATGATATTTCCAAGGCCAGCCATCAGTGTGGAGATGGGCGGTCCCGCGATCAGTCCCACAGCCGAACCACAGCCGATGGTGACGAGCGGGGTCACGATAATATCAATTTTCGTCCTTCCGGCTACCAGATGACCGACCGTAATTCCGACGAATGCCGCAACAAATGCGCCCAGCGGTTCCCCGGGGCCAGCCAGTACCATCGCCCCGTCCGCAAATGCGGTGCCGGCCAGAATCTTGCTGGCGTAACCGCCAACCATGCCGGCCACACCGGCGGAAACCATGACGAGGGGACCTTCTTTATACTTATGAGCAACGCCAATTCCGATTCCCACACTGGTACAGGCGGCTGCCACCTTACCGATTGTGTAGATACAGTCACCGGCAGTGCTGCCGATGGCGAGTCCAATCTGCTGAATGATGGTGCCGATAATCAATGTGGCAAACAGGCCCTGTGCCATTCCGCTGAGGCCATCAATAAAAATGTGGCTGCATATCTTTTTTAGTTTTTCCATACATTTTCTCCTCCATGTTATACAGTATATTCAACTGTCTTGTCACCGGGAAAGTCTACCACACTTTTGGGGAGAAAGCAAGAGGAAATGGAAATGAGGAGAGGGCGGCTTCTGGTTTGTATAGCCTTTATGATAAAAAATTCAGGATTTGTTAATCCTGAGGTCAAGTAGCGGAAGGAAGATTTGAACTCTCTGAGCCGCCTTCAAATACTTAGAAAAGAAAGGATCTGCACATCCTCAAATAAAGAGGTATTCAAACAGGTACTTGAACCTATTCGGTATAGAAAAAGAATAGCATATAGAGGAAAAACTGTCAGAATCTGCAAAAAGCAGACAACACTTGTTCTTGACAGTTTTATGTAGTGGGAGAAAATTTGCCTATAATGATAGATAGAGGTTGATAGAAACGGTCTTTTTCTATCAACCTCTTGAACACTATTTACTGAATCCTTTTGTAAGTTACGATTTCTGTATAGACTTCTCCTGTAGGCTCTCCCGTTTCGGCGTTAAGTCGTTTATATGTATTATATAATGTAAAGGTATCCTTATCGTTAATTACACAATAATAATCAGGTTCGGATTCTGAACCGACTGGCCGCCATTTATCGCCATCCTTGTTGTAGACAATACCATAAGCAACAAAAGAATTTTTGGTTATGTTACAGACGTCCATGCCCCAACATGGATCTGCAAGCAAACCAAAAGGATATCTGTCGTTACATAAAATGCTATCCGCAGATTCTGATGTACCGTCATATATTTGTCCATACGAGACAGTTTTTTGAGCATTTTCATCAAATATGTCCGTTTTGTAATATCTATAATCTCCTTCAACCAAGTAAATAGCATCACTCTCTGGCGCTGATGTTCCAGAAGTATTTCCCACGGTCATATCTCTAAAAAACACAATTCCTGTGAGTATGTCCTGCTGATCGAAGTAGAATCGGATTCCATATGGATTTGTACTATATTCAATTACAGAAGAAGCCGCAGACAAAAAACTTGATTAACAGGTGAAATTATGCCATGCTAGAAAAGCAGAAAATTGAAATACCTGAATTCATTGATAATTTACGCCCTGTATCTGTAAAGTCAATGGGAGATATCAAACTTGTAAGCGGAAATGGAATAACAGATTGCCGGATAGCAATTTGAGGTACTCAA
>CAUEKH010000132.1 GCA_959018155.1 uncultured Hungatella sp. | reverse complement strand
CTGAAATTCATCGGGAGGCGCGGAGGGTATCTCCTGCTTTTTTTCTGTTGCGGCCAGTTCTAAGTTGTCGGCCAGTTCCTTTTCCTGTTTCAGTAAATCCATTAAATTTTTCTTCATGTCATAATTCCCCTTTGCTTAAATTATATAACCAAGCATCCCATAAGTAATTGGAATAAAATGGTAATTCTGGAAAAATACTCCATATATAGAGCAATTATAGGATGCGGAAGGTTTAGAATCAATAAAAAATGTTCACTATGGGGAGCAAATTATGGAACAGAAGATAAAGCAGGATCTTTCAATCGGTCAGAATGTCAGAAGGCTCAGGAAAAATCTTCATCTGACGCAGGAGGAGGTGGTGGCGAGGCTGCAGCTGGAGGGCTGCCAGATCACGAGAAGTACGTATGCAAAAATCGAGTGCGGAATTGCCAGCATCAAGGTGAGAGAGCTGATAGCTCTGAAGAAGATTTTTCAGGCTGATTATGCGGAATTTTTCAAAATAGCGGCCGGCGGTGCGAAATGAGGAAATCGGCTAATTTTAGGGTTTTAAATCAGGGAGAAATATGTTAGAATATAGGGTAATTAAAATGAGACCTACAATTGCTAAGATGAAAGACATAAGATACAGGTGGTACTATGAGAGAACGGATCAACAGGCTGGCGAAGGGCATCATCGATTCTTTGGTCCCGGTGCTGAAGGTGACACCGGATGGGATCAACGATGTGGTGAGATCCGGAGGGGCTACGAGGCGCGAACTTGTCGTTACCAGTGAAAATAATCTGCACATAAAAGGACTTGCATATTCCTCCAACTTCCGGGTGAAACTGCTTGGCGGGGCTTTTGGTGGGACTTACAACCATATAGTCTATGAAGTAAACAGCAGCTTTCTGGATGACGGAGATATCATAGAGGGAGCTTTTTATCTGGTTACCAATGGTGGCGAGAAGGAAGTCCCTTATTCTTTCCGTGTAGAACTGAGTACGTCAGGGAAGGCATTAAGTGATTTAAAGACGGCAGAGGATTTTGCCAGGACGGCGAAGTGCGATTGTGAGACAGCACTTCGCTTATTTGAGTACCGCGATTTTACGGAAGCCCCTTTCATGAAGGATTTGCATGTCAGGGCGCTCTATGAAGGGTTGAAGGGCAGACCGGACCGGAAGAAGGAACTGGAAGAGTTTCTGACCGGTCTGGGTGTGAAGGAACCGGTGAAGCTTACCGTGGACTGCGGGGAACGGCGGTTCGATGAGCCGAAGACGGTGATAGAAGATACGATTACCATTACCAGGACCACCTGGGGCTACGTGAGCCTGGAAGCCCAGGCGGATGCGGGCTTTATTGAACTGCCGAAGCGCAATCTTTTAGAGCAGGATTTCGCCGAGGATGAATGCCGGCTCGTCTACCGCCTCCACCCTGGGAAAATGCACCAGGGGCGCAACTACGGACGGATTCTTTTGCGCGGCGTGGAAGAACAGTTCGTGATTCCGGTTACGGCTGTGGTCAATGCAGGCGGAGGAATATCGGCGGAGAACGCATTTACCAAGGAGGCGTATGAGCGGTATCTGCGCCTGCGGCTTAAGGAGGAGAGCGGTTTATACGAACCGGCGCTTCTTCATAACCAGATGTTACAGGCTCTCTCTGAGATTGAGGAAATGAAGGGGGAAAGCGACTTATTAAAGCTGTTCCGGGCTGAGATTTATATGTCGGAAGATGAAATCAGAACGGAAGCCTCCCCCTCGGGCCGTTCCATGGAGGGCGCAGCGCTTCTCCTCGACGAGTGCAGGGACAGGATTCTGGCAGAACGGCAGGAAAAAATGGAACTGTACTGCTACTACCAGTATTTGAGGCTGAAACTCCAGCCGGACGAGTATCAGAGGGAATCGCTGATCCGCCTGATTCGAAAATATTTAGAGGAGAATCCGTCGCTTCACCATCTTTTCCTGATTCTTCTTAAGATGGACAGCCGGATCTGGAATAACGCTTCCAATCTGCTTTCCTTAATGAAGCGGCACTTCGATTTGGGGCTGAAGAGCCCGTTCCTCTACACGGCGGCCTGCCAGATCTTAAACGAGGCGCCGGATCTGATGAGGGCGATCGGGCCGTTTGAACTGTCTGTCCTTTCTTACGGGGCGAGGAACGATCTGGTAAATCAGAAGCTTGCCCATACGGCGGCGGCTCTGACGCTGACAGCCAGGCATTTTAACCGTGTTCACTACCATTTGCTGGTGAGGCTTTATTACCGTTTCCCGGATAAAGAGGTCCTTGAGGCAGTCTGTTCCATGCTGATTCGCGGAGAATGTATGGGTGCGGAGGCATTTACCTGGTATGAGAAGGGAATCAAGGCGGGGATCAGCCTGACACGGCTTTACGAGTACTATCTCTATGCCCTGCCGAAGGATTACCGCTATCTGCTTCCCAAAGAGGTCCTGCTCTATTTTTCCTACGGCGGCAGTGAACTGGATCGCCACAGCAGGGCGGTGCTCTACAAGAATGTGCTGGTCTATTTAAAACAGACCGATCCCTTATACGAGGCGTATGAGCGGGATATTGAAAAATTTGCCACGGAGCAGCTGTTTGAATCGAGAATTAACAGCCAGCTGGCCGTGATTTATGAACATATGATATTTAAGGATGTCATTGATTTACCCATGGCGAAGGTGCTTCCGGCTATCTTACGATCCTTCCGTGTGGAGTGTAAGAATCCGGGTATGAAGTACGTGGTGGTGCGCTATGAGGAGATGACCGATGAGGACGTTTACCTTTTGGATGACGGCGTGGCCTATGTTCCGCTGTTTTCTGAAAATACCATCCTGCTGTTTCAGGATGCGTTTGGCAACCGTTACAGCACCGTTCCCTATGAAAAAGAGGCGGTGATGGATAAGCCGGACTTGGAGGAGCGCTGTTTTGAACTTTATCCGGATCATCCGATGCTTCGTTTAAGCGCGTGTCAGGAGATCATCGGACGGGGAATCGAGGATGAGAAGGAAGCCGGGCTTTTGGAAGATGCCATGGAAGAGGGCAGACTGCAGCCGCTGTACCAGCGCCAGCTGCTGTCCCGGATTATTGAGTATTATCAGGCGCAGGCATCGGATGGAGAGGAAGAAGAGGGCGGCGATTACCTTGCGCGTCTCGACAAGCGGATGCTCACAAAGAAAGAGCGTCTCGCCATCTGTGAGACGTTAATTAAGCGCAATTACGTGGAAGACGCCTTTGAGATGATTAAGGAATACGGCTGTGAGGGGATTAGCGGAAAACTGCTTTTAAAGGTGTGTGCGAAGATGATTTTAAATAATCTGTTCGACCAGGATTCCCTGCTTTTGCAGCTGTCGTACCAGGTGTTTCTGGAGGGACTGAGTGACAGTGTGGTTCTCGACTACCTCTGCGAACATTTTAACGGACTGTCTGATCAGATGTACCGCGTGCTTTTACAGGGAATTTCCGAGCATGTGGAGACCTACGATTTAGAAGAGCGGCTGACCGCTCAGATGATGTTTTCCGGCTGCACGGAAAAGATAGACCGGGTATTTGAACTTTATATGGCCAGAAAGAAGACCGGGGACAATATCGTAAAGGCGTATTTTACCATCAAGAGTACGGAATACTTTATGGAAGATAAGACGCCGGATTCCAGGGTATTTGCCTGGCTGGAGGGCGCCATCAACAGCGCTCTGAATAAGGACCGGGTTCCCACCATTTATCTGCTGTCACTGAGCAAATACTATTCGGAGCTGTCCTCCCTCGACGAGGACCAGCAGAAACTCTGTGCGGCGATTACCTCGATCCTTCTGGAGGAAGGGCTGATATTCCCGTATTACAAAAAGCTGGCGGGATTTGTTCCCATGCCGGAGGATATTCTTGATAAAGCCATGATCCAGTACCGGACTGACAGGAACGCGAGAATCGACTTGCAGGTGCGTATTCTTCCGGATGAGGAGGAATTCCACAGCGAGGACATCCATCGCATGTATCAGGGGATTTTCGTGAAACAGAAGGTCCTTTTTGAAGGCGAGATTATGGAATATAAAATCAGCGAACAGGTAAAGGAAGAGTGGATCGTGAAGAAGGAGGGGAGCGTCAGCTGTGACGCCGCCTCATCGACCCGGGATTCCAGCAGCCGGTTTGCGTGCTTAAACGAGATGGGCCTCTGCTTAAGCTTAAAAGATGAAGAGGGACTGAAAAAGAGGATGCAGGAGTATTTAAAGAAAAATGCCGCTGCGGAACTTTTATTCCCCCTGATGTAGGGAACAGATGGGAATTGATTAATATGGAAAATACGTGATTGTTAGATAAGGGGATTGTCGATGGATGGACTGATAATTGGGCTTGACTTATGCGATGCGTATACCAGGATATGCTGCCATGACAGGGAAAAGTCGTGGGTGATCCCCACGGTCATCTGCCGGAAAAAGGAGGAAGATGTCTGGTTTGTGGGAGAGGAGGCTTTTGCTTCCACCCTGGTTGGGGAAGGAATCATCGTAGACAAGCTGCTTAAAATGGTCATGAAGGAGGGCACCGCCACTCTTTGCGGTGTCCGCTATGAAGGGATAGATTTATTAAAAATATATTTGAAAAAGGTTCTGGAACTGCCCAGGGAGGAATTTTTCTGTGACGAGGTGAAGGAACTCGTCATTACGCTGTCGAAGACAGAGGTAAAGCTGATGGACGCTCTGATGTACTGTGCGGACTACCTTGAGATTCCGAGGGAGCGGGTGCACATCATCAGCCATACGGAGAGTTTCGTCTATTACGTGCTCAGCCAGAAGAAGGAAGTCTGGAACAACCAGGTGGGCGTCTTCGATTTATCGGAGGACAGCTTTCATTACCATGAACTGAAGGTTCAGCGCGGGCTGCGGCAGATGACTGTGGTGGCGGAGGATGAGGCGCTGGAAGAGAGTTTTAATCTCGATATCTTAAATTCGGCCTCCGGAGGCAAGCTGGCGGATAAGATTGTCTCCTCCTGTGCGGAACGTCTGCTTCAGAAGAAGCTGTTCTCCTCCATTTTCTTAACCGGAAAAGGGTTTGAGCGCCAGGAGTGGGCCGGTGATTTCATGAAGCTGCTCTGCAACCGGAGAAAGGTGTACGTAGAGCAGGAACTGTTTGCCAGGGGCGCCGCGTATAAGGGGATGGATTATCTCAATGAAAAGACGTCGTATCCCTTTGTCTGCATCTGCGAGGGGCGTCTCCATTCCACGGTGTCCATGAAGGTACTCCACAAGAATAAGGAGAGCCAGCTTATCGTGGCGGCGGCCGGTGACAACTGGTATGAGTCGAGAAGCAGCGTGGATTTAATTGTGGATGGCCAGGATTATGTGGAGTTTCTCGTGACTCCCATGGATCCGAAGCAGAAGAAGCTGGTGAAAATTCCGCTGGAGGGATTTCCGAAGAGACCGGAGCGGACCACGAGAGTTGGAATCAATGTGGGATTTTTAGATGAAAAGACCATGGCAGTGGTGCTGAAAGACAGAGGGTTCGGGGAACTGTTCCCGGCCACGGACGCTGTGGTCAGACAAGAGGTTATGATATGAGCCTGATACTGTGCCGGCAGGAGCCGGCGAAACATCCATATTATTTCGAGGGCCTGGGAGTTCATCTCTATTCCTCCCAGGAGATTTGCTATGTCATTTACAATAACCCGCTTCTGGTGCTGGACGGGTTTGTAGATGACCATTTACTTGACTTTATGCGGGATGAACTGGATATGGGATTTCTGGCTATGAAGCTGGAAAAGTGGCGGCAGAGCGGGGAGGATCCGGACGAACTGTTATTCCTGATCCTTCAGGAGTGTGATTATTACAATCCGGCTGAAATCAGCAGGTTCCGCCAGCAGATTGCCGCTTACCGGAAGATGTCTGCCGCAGAATTTGCCAAGGCGAAGGCGGACTACTTATTTTCCAGAAAGCAGTACGGCAAGGCGGTGGCGGAATACGGGAAGATTCTGGAGATGCCGCCTAAGACGGAAGGCGTGGATAACGAATTCCTGGCCCGTATCTATAACAATTTAGGCGCCTCCTACGCAAGGCTTTTTATGACGGATAAGGCGTTTCAGGCGTATGTAAAATCTTTTGATTTGGTAAAGAGCAGCGAGGTGCTCAAGCGGCTGTGCTACTTAATGAAATGGAACCCGGCTCTGGCAGCAAAAGACAGAATTCAGAGCCTGATTTCTGAGGATGTGAAGGCTGAATGCGACAGGAACATGGAACAGGCTGAAAAAGATGCGGAGCACGCGGAATGTATTGCAGAACTCGACGAGCTGTTCATGAAAGATCCCATCCGCCGGCTTGCGGGAGCGGGGGAGATGGTGCAGAAGTGGAAGGGTGAATACCGGAGTATGGTATAGCGACGAGCAAAATTTAACAGTTGACAAACCTCAAAAAACCTTTTATGATATCAACAGATAAAGAAAAAGGCAGTGAAGAAGAGGAGTACGTCCATAACCCTGACAGAGAATATCGTCCATCGGCTGAAAGGCGGTTAAGGAAGTGTGAACGGAAGGTAGCTTCTGAGCCGGAATTCTCAACGCGTGTCAATCGTCAGTAGGAATTCCCGCATAGTCTCCGTTAAGGACGAAAAATGATAAACTGTACACTTTGCGCACAGTTTGCCGTTATTAATGAGGTACGTTGAACCGGACAGACCGGATTCATCGTATGAAACAAAGGTGGTACCGCGTTCATTCGCCCTTTGCATGGTTTTCATACTGTGCAGAGGGCTTTTTTGATTGAAGACGGTGACCTGATGTAAATAGAATCAAATATGATGAAACAAGGAGAAAGATTATGAAAGAACTGGAAAAGAACTACAACCCTTCGGAAATCGAAGGCAAGCTCTATCAGAAATGGCTGGATAAAAAGTATTTCCACGCGGA
>CAUEKH010000131.1 GCA_959018155.1 uncultured Hungatella sp. | reverse complement strand
AATTGTAGTACCCCATCATCATAAAGAGACAGAATGGCAGGTTGGTACAGGAGCACGTGAGAACCAGGGACCATAAGGAATTGATGAGGCGCAGGCTGTTCATGGTCTGAAATAGTGGTATCATGAGCACTACAGCCGGAAACATCTGAGTACACAGAAGAAGTATGTATACAAATCCTTTTCCCCTAAAACGGTAACGGCTCATGGCGTATCCGCCAATCAGCGCCAGGATGCTTACGATCAGGGTAGTTGTGACGCTTACAAAGAGACTGTTCACAAAATACCGTGAAAATCCCAGCTCTGAAAACAGATACGTATAGTTTTCAAAAGTCAGCACCTTAGGCCAGTAGGTTAAGGGCTTGGCAAATACTTCCGTGCTGTTCTTTAAAGAGGTGATGAGGATCCAGTAGAATGGAGCAAGTGTAATCACAATAAAGACAGCCAGGGGAATGAAGAGAAAAATGACTTTTTTTAGATTCTTTTTAACCGTGCTGTTCATATTAATACATTTCCTCCTTTCCAAGTTTTCCGAGCCGGATGTAGACGAATGCGACTATCATCATAAGGATAGTGGCCAGTCCGGCTAATGCTGAGGCGTAACCGTAATCCATTTCACCTTTAAATTTATTCATAATATAGAGAGGAATGGTGAGTGTGGAATTATTTGGCCCGCCGTAAGTTAAGCTGTAAATCAAATCCACTGCGTTGAAGGTCCAGATAGAGCGAAGCAGCGTAGTTAAAATGATGGTATCCTTAATCATGGGGATTGTGATATGAAACAGGGTGACGACACTGTTTGCCCCATCTATTTTTGCTGATTCATAGATGTCATCGGAGATACTGGAGAGTGCCGACATATAACTGATTGCAAAAAATGGGATTCCTCTCCAAATATTGGCGATGATTACTGCCATCATGGACATGTTTCCACTGGAAAACCAGGAGATATTCCTGTCTATGATGTGAAGCCGGATTAATAAATCATTCAGGACACCGTACGTTTCACCTAAAATCAGACTCCAGATGATTCCCACCATAACGCCGGCAACCGCCCAGGGAGACAGTGCAAGCGCTCTGCAGATGCCTCTTCCCTTGAATTTCTGGTTGAGTAAGTAGGCCAGCCAGAACCCGAGAATAGTCTGGAAGATAACACTGACGATGACCCATACGAGGGAGTTTCGGATTGCCTTTAAAAAGAGTTCATCTTTCGTCAGAATTTTTAAGTAATTTGCCAGACCGATAAATTTTCTGTTTCCCGGATCCAGTATTTTGTAATTCTGTATACTCATAAGAAATACATTAACCATCGGCCACAGCATAAAGAAGATTACAAAGAGAAGAACAGGGGTGAGAAGCAGATAAGGAATGGCAGCCCGTTTATAATATAATTTGCTTTTCATTCCCGTTGTTTTGAACATATCATGATTGCCTCCTTTAGTAATTTTGTATAACTATATTCTACAATTTATTTTATTATCGTAAATTGTAAGAATAAACAAGAAAAGTCATGGTAAATAGTAAATATCTACCATGACGAATTATTTGACACGTATTCGTTTCAATATCTGTAAAAAGGTTTCATATAAGTGATTCAAATGAAACCTAAAGCCCATATTTTTTGATTTTTCTCCAGAGTGTTGATTTACTGATTCCGAGGGCTTTCGCGGTCAGAGTTTTGTTGTTGCCATATTTGACGAGAGTCTGGGAGATAATTTCTTCTTCTCCCGGCAAATGATTTTTCTCAGGTGTAACAGATGGAAAATGACTCCCCGTTTCTACGTGCGTATCGGCCGGATAGAGCTCTTCTAAAAGGGCCTGTACGTGTTCTTCTCTTATGGTACGTTTTCCAACAGTGAGAATCAACCGATCTATGAAGGATTCCATCTGAATTTCCCCGCATTCCCAGTGGTAATGGAGGAGTAGATTTCTGGCTCCTGAGGTCAGCACATGGTAGTGGGAATAGAGATGGATATATTTGTCCATATAGGAATCCAGGAGAACCTCTCTGTCCTTATCCCTCTCATTCAGGGTAGGAATACAAAGGCTTAAGGCTTTAATTTTATAGTAAAAATCCTTTCTGATCCGGTCTTCTTGAATCAGTCCTGCCATATTTTTCGAGGTGCAGAAAATAAAGCGGACATCGAGGAGTTGGCTCTTGATTTCGTTTCCCGCAAATACGTAGTTTTTGATAACCTTTTTTTGCATAATGCTGGTTAAATAATACTGGGACTGCTTGGTAAGTTTGTCGGCGCCCATTAAGACGAGAGTGCCAAGCTGGGCCCTTAAGATGGCGCCGGCTGTCTTTGAGACGCCCTCCATCTCAAGTCCCCCAAACAGGAGTCGGTACTGATCTTCCACGTCGATTCCTGCTAAATTGACGAGGATAAATGGACCGCCTCTCCGTAAGCTGTAATTGTGAATGCCTTCGCAGAGGGCTTCCGCCTCCGGACCGGAAGCCTGTTCAATGAGAACAGGGCTGTCGGACTGGGCAAAGGACTTTGCCAGCTTAATCAAATGGTTAAAGCCCGGATGAAGAAGTTCAAGATGTTCCAGCGTCTCTTTCGCGGTATATCCGTGGAGATACTGCTCTTTTAAATCTTTCTCAGGCTTTAATTCCAGTCGCTGAACCGGATTGCAGGAGACGATAGCTCCCCGCAGCTGGTCATTGACAAAAATTCCCTCTATTACGATGGCAACCGGCTGAGAGTTGATATTCAAAAAAGTATAGTAAGAGTTGTTCTTCTCTGCAAGAACCTCTGCAACCGCCTGTTTATCGAGTCCGGACAATACATCAAAAATATTCATTCCTACCAGCTCATTGGGATAGCGGCCTGTGATTTGCCGTATCATGCGGTTAGCCGCAATGATTACACCGTTATTGTCAATCTTAAAAATACCGTTAAAAGAACTGTCCAGGATTGTGGAGAAGATCGCGTAATTGTGCTGTTCCTCCTCCAGCATCTGATACATATTCTCTGCTGTCTTTACAGCTATCTCGATAGACTCGCCGGTGGAGACGATTTCAAGGGCCGGAAGGTTGTACTGCTTTGCACAGAGCAGGCTTGTCTTTCCTCCAATTATGATATCAACGCCGTCTTTTACGGCCTGAAGGACAGAATCCTGTATTTTTGTATTCTCATCCTGAGGATAAAGAAGAATATCAGCTTCATATAATTCACTGAAATGCGTCATGTCACAGAGCATATCCTTCCAGGCAATCACACCGATCAGAGGATGGTTTTTCTGTACCATTTTTCTGGCTTTGACGATAAGCAGGCCCATTTCCTGAGCGGTTATCACCATCTCTACTACCGGAATGTTGGTATACTGGCGGATTTCATAAGCCTGTCTGCCGCGGGAGATGATGATGTTGGCTCCCGCGGCAATTGCATTCCTGGCCGTTGTGATTACAGTCTGAAATGTTGTCTCTTCAATGGTGATGATGTGGTAATCTGACTGTTCCAAAAGCTGTCTCGCCTGCTGATAAAGTTCAGGAGAGGGCAGCAACAGGGCAATTCCTGCCATGGCTTTTACCTCTTAGATTCGTTTTTATAAAGCTAATTCCACCACCGCCGGCACCGTCCCGGTGAGCGCAGTACTTCTTGCGTCCGGCTGGGAGATTCCGACATAGAAGCGGAACTGGCTGCTCTCTACGTGGCGTTCTCCATTTTCGTCTACGGCGGTTAAGGCTTTTTCTCTGACCGGGAGGGTCAGTTTCAGCGTTTCCCCGGCTTTTATGGAAATCCGCTTAAATGCGCAGAGACTGTGGTTTCTGACTGCATTTTCTGACTGTAAATCTTTGCAGTAGACTTCAATGACTTCTTCTGTATCGCAGGTTCCGCTGTTCTTTACCGTGGCCTCTATGGCAAAGTCTTCGCCAGGCGCTGGGAGAGAGGACAGGGTGGCATCTACTACCTCCACATGGGAGTAGGTCAGGCCGTATCCGAAGGGATAGAGGGCTTCTCCTTCCATATAGCGGTACGTTCTGTTCTTCATGGAATAGTCGGTAAAGTCAGGCATTCCATCCAGAGAGCGGTAGAAGGTGACCGGAAGTTTCCCGGATGGGGAGGCCTTTCCAAATAAGAGGTCGGCGATGGATTTGCCGCCTCTGGCGCCCGGGTACCATCCTAAAAGGATGGAATCAAAGTGCTCATCCGCGTAGTTTAAGTCGATGGCGCTGCCGGCAAGCAGGACGAGAACGACCGGTTTTCCGGTGGCTGCCACGGCTTCCATCAGCTCTTCCTGGACCTTTGGTAAGTGTAAATCGGGTTTATCGCCGGAACCGTAGCTGTTTCCGTCGTCGTGTTCTTCGCCTTCCAAGGATTCGTCGAGTCCGAGGCAGAGGATGACGACATCGCTGTGCTCTGCAACCGTGACGGCCTCAGACAGGCGGTCCTGACGCCAGGCCAGGTTTTCTGTTTTCTCCTTGCTTAAGCCACAGCCTTTTGAGTAAAGAACCCGGATATCGTCACCCACCTCATCCTGGATGCCCTCCAGAATCGTGATATCGCGGGAGGAGGTGCCGTAATAATTTCCGTAGAGGGCGATTCTGCTGTTGGCATTGGGGCCGATGACGCCGATGGTCTGTAAGGAGTCCTTCTTTAATGGGAGAAGTCCGTTATTTTTCAGCAGGACAGCCGCTTTTCTGGCGGCTTCGAGGGCCAGCGCCACGTGTTCCCGGCATTCTACCTTTTCATAGGGAATCTTATCATATTCCGTTTCATCAAAAAGTCCCAGCATGAATCGGGTGGTCATGGCGCGCTCGGCGGCGCGGGTGATCTCCTCTTCTGTCACGAGTCCGTTTTCATAGGCCGCCATCATATGTAAATACGTATTTCCGCAGTTGATGTCACAGCCTGCCTTTAATGCCATGGCGGCGGATTCCTGGGCGTTATCGGTGACGTGGTGGTGTTCGTGGAAATCGCGGACGGCCCAGCAGTCGGAGACGACGTGGCCTTCAAAGCCCCATTTACTGCGGAGAGTGTCGGCAAGCAGGGTCTTGCTGCCGCAGCAGGGTTCGCCGTTGGTGCGGTTGTAGGCGCCCATGACGGATTCCACGTGGGCTTCCTTTACCAGAGCCTCAAAAGCAGGAAGATACGTCTCCTCCATGTCCTTTTTCGACGCCACGGCGTCAAATTCGTGGCGCAGGTTCTCAGGGCCGCTGTGAACGGCAAAATGTTTGGCACAGGCGGCGGCCTTTAAGCATTCCTCAGAATCTCCCTGAAGCCCTTTTACGAAAGCGACTCCGAGTCTTGAGGTTAAATAAGGATCTTCACCGTAAGTCTCATGGCCGCGGCCCCAGCGTGGATCGCGGAAAATGTTGACGTTGGGGGACCAGAAGGTAAGTCCTTTATAGATATCGCGGTCGTTGTGGCGGGAATACTCGTTATATTTGGCGCGGCCTTCGGTGGCGATCGTGTCGCCGATTTTCTCCATCATGTCATCATCGAACATGGCGGCCAGACCGATAGCCTGGGGGAATACGGTGGCTGTGCCGGCCCGGGCTACCCCGTGGAGTGCTTCATTCCACCAGTTGTAGGCAGGGACATTTAGGCGCTCTACGGGGGCTGCATCGTATTTTAACTGGGCGGCCCGCTCGAAGAGTGTCATCTTGCTTACGAGTTCTTTCGCACGCTTCTGTGCTTCTTTTCTGTTCATGGCTGATAAGTAACCTCCTGAATGAATTGTTTTTTGGCCTCAGTGTGATTTTCTGTATTCACTTGGGGTCATATGGTAAAATTTTTTGAAAAACCTTGTGTAACTTCTGACATCACTGTAACCGACGGCCTCGCTGATTGCATTGATGGTGTCCTCTGTGCCGGTAAGCATTTTTAAGGACTGCTGGGTACGGTAATAATTTAAGTACTCCGACAGAGTTTTCCCGGTGGAGAGTTTAAAAAGCTTTGTCAGATAGACAGGGCTGACGCCCACGTATCCGGCCACCGACGGGATGGCGATGGACTGTGTATAATGGTTCTCAATGTACTGGATGGCCTTCTGGATATACCCGTATGACTCGCTGGACATCTTGTTTTTGGCATCCAGTAATCCAAACAGACAATTGCTGAAGTTTTTGTGGATCTCCTCCAGAGAGGAGGCGCTTTCCAGTTTGCGGATAGAAGAATTCATCTGAAGGTCTGCCAGTTCCCCGTTTACTTCCAGAAGCGAGGCGTAAATCGTGCAGACGGTGATCAGGGAAATCCGTTTGCCATACTCGATTTTCCTGTCATTTTCTTCATTTCCGGTATCATTTCCATCCAGATACCGACTGTAAAAGGTATCGGTCAGTTCCTTTAGAGCCGCCCCATCCTTGTCGATAATGGACTGTGAGATGCGCACCAGTAAATCCTGATCGATGGAGGAAATAAACTCGCTCTGGTAACTGAACTGGATGAAATCGTCGGCATCCATGGCTGTAAAAATGAAATTCTTAAGGGCCAGCTGCCAGACCTGCCAGGGGGCGGGAGGCGGAGTTTCCGAACAGATACCGATGGAAAACAGCGGATAGACGGAAAGGCTCTGCTTCATCCGTTTTTTCAGCGCGGTACAGATTTTCGATAACTCCTCTGTCAGCGTATCGTAGAGCGAAGTATTCAAAAGGATGCAGATGCTTTTGTTGTCGATATAAAGGCTGTAGGCGGTTCCCAGGGATGAAAAGGCGTTGGTGGTGTTCGTCATGATAACAAGCTTTAACTGCTCACGCCTCGTATAATCCTCCATACTGTCGAGGGAGGGGAGGGAGATCAGGATAACGGCGTAATACGGGTTCGGGAATACCAGGCCATGTTCCTCATATTCAGGCGGAAGATGGGTGATATCCACGTAATTATAGAGGATGCCGGTAAGCAGGCGCTCCCGCACCAGCTGCTTAGTTTCCTGCATT
>CAUEKH010000130.1 GCA_959018155.1 uncultured Hungatella sp. | reverse complement strand
AACTTGGCTAAATAGACTTTGACACCGCGGCTGGCATTATTATAGCGCTTGTAGTAAACCACAAGACTGATAATTAAATAGATGGCAAGACCGGCGATATAGATGACTCCTATCTGCATCCCATAGTCCAGTACCGTACCGAAATCCATCGTAGTGAGCCACTGTTCCACAAAACAGAGCACCCACAACGCCAGACAGAGAATGAAACTCACCGTATAGCCGAAAAATGAGCGCATCAGCTTCCCGCTGACATAGTCGCTTTTAAAATACTTATAAGCCGGAGCTATTTTTTTCCCTTCATGTTTTTCAAACATAGCCAGGTTCGTCATGATTTTGATTTTTTCTTCACTCAGCATAGGTTCTCCTCGCTATACCCAACATATCATCTTATTATAGCATAGAACTTTTTACTTGGCGAGTCCCAGATTGGCAAATTTAAAATTTTGTAATTATTTCCACCGCCAGGTGAAAATCGCGAGAAGCACCGTCTCCGGCTTCCCGGTACGGTGCTCCCACTGCAACATCCTGAATTTTTAAATATTATTCGTATCTCAGCGCCTCGATTGGGTCCTTTTTCGCTGCCTTTGACGCCGGGTAAATTCCGAAGAAGACTCCGACCAGGGCGGAAAATCCTACCGCCACCACGATGACCGCCGGTTTTATGACAACGGAAAGTCCCAGCGCGGTTCCGCCAAGCAGCACGATGCCGCTTCCGACAGCCACGCCGAAGATTCCTCCGATTCCCGCCAGTATGGCGGACTCGGTCAGGAACTGAATCATGACATCGTGGGTTCTGGCCCCCAATGCCTTTCTGATACCGATTTCTCTCGTACGCTCTGTCACGGAAACCAGCATGATGTTCATGATACCGATACCGCCGACTAACAGGGAGATGGCGGCGATACCGCCGACTGCCGCAGATAAACCGCCCATCATGGTATCCATGCTGCCCATCTCGTCAGCCGCGGAGTAGAATATCACATCCTCGTCATTCCTGTCCTTCAGTCTGGCGATGTAGGCCGTCATCTTTGCACCGAATTCCTTCATATTGGTGCCCTCTTTTGCAAAGATCGTGTATTCATAGATATAGTCGTTGGGCCAGGTCAGAATGGTATATGGGATAAAGCCTGCCCTCGTCTGGCTGGTTCCCATCATCATGGCCTCAAACGGAGTCTGCTCCAGGCGGTAAACCCCGACTACGTTATAGTCGTCGGTCTCCCCGTAAATCGTGGTCCGGAAGGTCTTTCCAACAGCATTCTCCGTTCCGAACAATTCCGTGGCGCCCTTGGCTTCCAGTACCACATTTTTGTGGCGGCCAAGGATATCGGCTTCATTTAAATTACGGCCATAGATGATGTTGACATCTTTGACCTCCGGATAGTTGTAATCAATTCCCTGGAACTGGAATTTTACCTCATTCCTGCCGCTGACAGCGTCCGCCCCTACGTAGGCGCTGCTGTCGATATAGGCCAGTTCGTCGCCGAACACCTCTTTGATCCGTTCCATCTCTTCCAGGTTAAAGTAATCACTGTCGCGCATACCTTCGCCATCCCGGGGCCAGACGTAGACGTAGGCCATGGTGACTCCGATATTTTCATAGAGCCCGGCTACCAGGGAACGCATAGTGTCGCCGATGGAGACGATGGCAATGACTGAACCGATTCCGATGATAATTCCCAGCATCGTTAAAAAGGAGCGCATCTTGTTGGCCTTAATCGCGTGGATAGCCATAATCATATTTTCTATCAGCATATTCGATGCCTCCTTTCCCTATTCATACCGCAGCGCCTCAATGGGATCCGCCTTGGCGGCCTTTGACGCCGGATAGAGTCCGAAGAAGATGCCAACCAGGGCTGAGAATCCTACCGCCAGTATGATGACGTCAGGCTTCACCACCGGTTTCATCCCCATCGCGGAACCGCCGATCGTTACCAGGCCGACGCCCAGAAGAATTCCTATAACGCCTCCGCAGGCCGACATAATGGCTGATTCCGTCAGAAACTGCATCATAATATCGCCCGTTCTTGCGCCCAGCGCCTTTCTGATTCCGATTTCCCTGGTACGTTCTGTCACAGACACCATCATGATGTTCATGATTCCGATGCCGCCGACCAGCAGGGAGATGGCCGCAATCCCGCCCACCGCGGCGGATAAGCCGCCGAGGACCGTATCAACGCTTCCCATCTGCGCCACGACGGAGTTGGTCATAATCTCTGATACCGTCCGGCCCTTTATCTTCGCCACATACCCCGCTATCTCAGGAAGGAACGCCCCCATGTCCACGCCCTCTCTGACGTAGAAATTCAACTGCTGGAAATAATCGTTGGGCCCTGTTAAAATCGTGTAGGGCATGAAGCCCTCCTGGGTACGGCCATCCCCTAAAAGCATGGCCTCCATCGGAGATAAATCCTTGTGGTATACTCCCACCACCGTATACTCCTGATTGTCCTTGTTGACTGTCATCCGGAAGGTTCTTCCCACGCAGTCGTCTGTGCCGAACAGCAGCCTGGCCCCCTTATCCTCCAGGACCACGTTATGACGGCGGCCTTTGACATCAGCCTCATTGAGCGCCCGGCCGTAGATGATATTTACAGGCTGTACTTCCGTGTAATTGTAGTCGATTCCCTGAAATTCATACTTTATCTTATTGCGTCCTGACACGGCTTCCGTATCTGCATAAGGCGCGCTGTCCATATAGGCGATTTTGTCCTTAAATACTTCCTTGGCCCGTTCCAGTTCATCGAGCGTAAAATAATCGCTCATCCGAAAATCATCCACGTTCCAGCTCACCCTCACGAGGGCGCGGTTCACGCCGATATTCTTATAGGCGTCTGCGTAGACCCCGCGCATACTGTCGCCCACTGAGACGATGGCGATGACAGAACCGATACCGATGATAATTCCCAGCATGGTCAGGAACGAGCGCATTTTATTGGCTCTTATGGCGTGGATCGCCATGATCATATTCTCTAACAGCATGGCGTTCCTTCTTTCTGTATTCTGATCGCTTCCTCTTCCGACAGATTTTTCGGAACATTCCTCCTGTCGCTGATCACCTCGCCGTCGCGGAACCGGATAATCCGTTCCGTAAACGCGGCGATGTCCTCTTCATGGGTAACGACCACAACGGTGGCCCCTTCCCGGTGAAGCTGGCTGAAAAGTTCCATAATTTCTATGGAAGAAGCTGTGTCCAAGTTACCGGTCGGTTCGTCGGCCAGAATTAACGGCGGCTCATTGGCTAATGCCCTGGCGATCGCCACCCTCTGACGCTGGCCGCCTGAGAGTTCATTTGGCATGTGCTCATAGCGGGTGCCTAACCCCACACGTTCCAGAAGTTCCAGAGCGCGCTTCTCCCTCTCCTTCTTCGACTTGTGGGCATACGTCATAGGCAGTTCCACATTTTTTAAAGCCGATGTCCTGGAAATTAAGTTGAAGGACTGGAATACGAACCCAATCTTCCTGTTTCTGATTGCGGAAAGTTCATTTGGCCCCATATTGGCCGTATCGACTCCGTCTAAATAGTAATGACCCATGGTCGGACGGTCGAGACAGCCTAAAATGTTCATCAGGGTCGATTTTCCGGAACCGGACTGCCCCATGATGGCCACGAATTCTCCCCTCTTAATCGTTAAATTAATCCGTTTTAAACCCAGTACCTTGATGGATCCGGTATCGTAAACCTTTACCATGTCCACCAGCTTAATCAAATCTTCCCGGCTGCTGTTTGCCGCATCCGTGGGGAGGTTCTTCTTCATTTTCCACATAATCTCTCCCCCTTACTGTGCTGACGGGATGGCCATGACGGTCATTCCTTCACTTAACGGGACCGTAACCGCGGAAACAATCTGCATTCCTTCTGACAGCGTTCCTTCTTCTACAGGGATCACTTCTGTCTCGATATCACTCTCCACTCCTGTCGTAACCGGGACCATGTGGACCTTGTTATCTTCGATGACTGCAACGGCCGTACTTCCATCTGGCTGCTGGATTAAGGCTGAAACCGGAACCACCAGCGCGTCCTCCGCCTTCTGAAGTTCAATCTTCGCCCTGGCAGTGATTCCCGCAATCAGCCGGGTATTCTGGTCTATAATCCGGATGGTGGTCGGGATAACACGTTCTGTGGAACCATTTCCCTTGATCTCACCGGTGGGAGAAATCGCGGAAACCTCGCCGCTTACCGTCTCTCCATTTAAGATATCGGCGCTGATTTCCACAGGCTGGCCGATTGCCACTTTGCCGATAGAGTACTCGCTGACATTGATCTTCATCTCGAGAACGTCGAGATTTTCAATAATAAACATGGGCTTATCTTCGTCCGTCTTGTCGGCGAAACGGCCCACCTTACAGTTGACACGGGTCACCGTACCGGCGATAGGGCTGGTCACTTTCGTATTCTCCAGCGCCTCCTTCTTCTGATCCAGTTGGAAAGCGGCGTTCTCGATCTGAAGGGCGTACGATTCGTTGGCTGCCGGTCTGCCGTCTTTCAGCGTATACGTCTTCAGTTCTCTCTGGGCATTGTTAAACTCATTGGAGGCATTCTCCAGCTCTATCAGAGAAGCGCTTCCCGACTGGTATAAAATATTCGTCCTGTCGTAGTTGGCCTTTGCCGTATCGTAATCCTGCTTTGCTTTGGCGTAACCGTTTTCCGCCTCTATCTGTTTTTCATTATATGTAGAAACTGCCAGGTCATACGCGTTCTGGGCGATATCCACTTCCTTCTTCGCGTCCCTGTCATCGAGAGTTGCCAGAAGCTGTCCCTTCTCCACGCGGTCCCCTTCTCTGACAGGCAGTTCCAGAATCTCCGCATGTAAATTAGAGACAACCTCCACGCTGTCAGTTCCCTGCACCGGACCGCTGACAGAGAGCATCTCCACCACCTCGCCTCTCGACAAAGGCATCGTATTTACCATAATCTGCGGGGTCTTGCTGCCTCCGCTCATCTTGACAAGGGCAAAAACCACGACAACGGCACAGACAGCCGTGATAATCTTCCGTTTCTTACTCCATTTTTTACGCGGACCGCGGTTTTTCTTCTTTTTTTTCTTTTTCTTCCCGCCATCCGGCTCTTCTTCCATCAACTCTTTCAGTTCTTTCGCGAACTCCTCATCACTCATGGGTTCTGCCTCGTCACCTTCCCCGCCGGTGTCCGGCTCATCGCCTTCCTTTTCTCCGCTCTCCGGCCCGTTAGTATCCGGCTCAAGCTGAAGCTTAATCTTATCCGCTTCGTCGGCGTCTATTTCCACATGGTTAAACTCATCATTCTGAAATTCATCATTCTGAAATTCGTCTTTCATACTTTACGTCTCCTCCTGATTCTTCTCTGCTGCCATTTTTTCCTATTATACTGGTATCAGATAATCTTTTACATCAATAAATTCTTAGGAATTTCTAAAGAATTGCAACAATTTCCCTTCTCTCACCCGGATCTCATCTCCGGTTATCTCGTCAGTTTTCTGATCCAGTTTCCATAATTGGCCTTTAAATACGCGGGAATGCACTTAAAAATCTGATCCGCATTTAAGCAGCAGACCACGACTGCCGGCGACGCCTTCACCACAAAAGCCATGAAAAAGGAAAGCGGGATCACGATCAGCCAGATGCTGATCAAATCCATTTTCACCACGAACATGATATTGCCGCCGCCTTTGATAATTCCCCCGTTCGTCGGCATCTGATACGACATCCCCACAATCACCACGCTTAAAATCAGCAAAAAGGTATTGGCCATCTCTTTCGTCTCCGGCGTCAGGTTATAAAATCCCAGAATCGGTATCCGAATGAGGAACAGAATAATCCCGGAACAGATTCCAATTGCCAAAAACAGCTTCTGCATCATCTTCGAGTACCGTTTCACAAGGTCGATATCGCCGCTTCCAATGGTATTTCCTATGATCACGGATGCCGCAGCCGCAGCCCCCACCGCCATGGACTTCACCATCAGGAAAATATTAGAAGCCACGCTGTTCGCCGCGATAGCCGCCGCTGTCATATGGCCGAGAATCACCGTCTGAAGCGCCGTATTGACGCCCCACAACCCCTGAATAAATACCATCGGAGTCGTCAGTTTAAAATAATCGCAGACCAGCGTCTTATCAAACTGCAGATAATCCCGAAGCCTGAGCCGTAAATGTTTCTCTTTCTTCACAATATACGTAATCAGCACGCCGCATTCCAGAATTCTCGCCGCAAGCGTCCCAATAGCCGCCCCCGCGGCCCCCATCTCCGGCGCGCCGAACCGCCCGTAAATCAGCACAAAATTAATCCCACAGTTGACACAGAACGTCATAACCGACAAAACGAAAGCGATTTTCACAATCTCCACACTTCTCAGCGTTGCCAGCAGAATCTGCGTCACCGCAAAAAACAGATATGTAAATCGGATAATCGCCAGGTACTTCATCCCCTCACCGATTATCATTTCATCATTCGTAAAAATTTTCATAGCCTGATGAGGAAACAGTGTAACCATTCCGAACAGCAAAGCCGCAATCAAAAGCCCCGTATACATGGCCGTCGCCGCAATCTTCTTCATCGGCCCGATCCTTCTGCTGCCCCAGTACTGGCTGCACAAAATCACCAGCCCATCCCCCAGCGCCCCCAAAAGCTGCTGAAACACAAACTGAATCTGATTCACCGCCGCCACCCCGGAAAGCGAAATCTCACTATAAGCCCCCAGCATCATATTATCCGCCAGATTAACACTCAAAGTGACCACATTCTGCAGCACCAACACCACATAAATCGCAAAAAATTTCCTGTAAAACGTCCTGTCCGTCTCTTTCATCAAACTTCCCATCCCAAAAAACTCCCCTGCTTCATTCTATCCCTATATCCACAAACTCCCCAAAACCACCCATTCAAAAATCCCCTCAGCCGCCCCATCTTCCCCAAACCGCCACCCTTACCAGCTATAATCCACACACAAAAGCCATTGTATCATCATTCCCCCTC
>CAUEKH010000129.1 GCA_959018155.1 uncultured Hungatella sp. | reverse complement strand
GATTTTTCTTCAGAAAAATCCGATGAATGCCAGCGGTGCCCTCCTGTCCGCGCCGCACCGGCCTTAGAACGGCCCGCACCTGGAACCTATGAGTCAAAACCGTGGAAGCAGACGCCGTCTCCCCTCCCGGGCTCCCACGCCGCAGGCCTCGGAACGTCCTCCCGGAACATTTTTCGACATTTTTTGGGAAAATCTCTGTTCAACGCATTATCAAAATGATATAATAAAATTTATCATATGATATATTGGTAATGGAAGGGATCTCGCTATGAATTTAAGGCATCTCAACATCTTTAAAACAGTCTGTGAAGAAGGCAGCATCACCGGCGCCGCAAAAGTACTGTCCATGACGCAGCCGGCTATTTCCCATGCAATCAACGATCTGGAAGAATCCGTAGGCGCTCCGCTTTTTGACCGGGTCTCCCGGAAAATCGTCATCAATGAGAACGGAAAATTCTATTTATCAAAAGTAGTTCCTCTTCTTGAACTGTACAACGATTTAGAGTCGCTGAACGGCGTTTTGAACCGTCAGGCTCCGCTTAAAGTCGGTTCCTGTGTCACACTGGCAAGCTATCTGCTGCCCGAGGTTGTCTCCCGTTTTTCGGCGAGCAATCCCGACACCCAGCTCTTAGTCACGGTCAACAATTCCCGCGAGATTGAAGCGATGCTGTTAAAAAATGAGCTGGATATCGGATTGATCGAGGGTGTCGTGTCCAATGAGTATCTGGAGAAGATTCCATTTTCCTCCTACCCTCTTGCCGTCATCTGCTCACCGCTCCATCCATTTGCCAGACCGATCAGTCAGCCCGTCGCCCTGGACCGTCTGGTGGAAGAGCCCCTGCTGCTGCGGGAATCAGGCTGTACCATCCGGGACACCTTCGACTGTGCGCTGACCCTTCACAACCTGTCGGCCAGCCCGCTCTGGTCCAGTACCAGCTCCGACTCCATCGTCCAGGCCGTACGGCAGAATCTGGGGATCGGCATCGTGCCGCGTATCTTCGCGGACGAGTACATCAAGCGGGGGGAAATCGTGGAGATAGAGGTGAAGGATCTCGATATCAGCTGCATGAACCATGTAGTATTTGGAAAAGACAAATTCCAGACCGAGGCATTTCAGGCGTTTATCAACCTGGTGCTGTTTGATTAAAAATGGAAAGCCGATCGTGTACTCTGCTCTGAGACAATATCAAGAGCGGAATACACAATCGGCTTTATAATACCTTTCAACACCTTTTAATACCTTTTAATCTTCTTCGACGGAGTCTTCTCAAACTCAGTCTCTCTCACTTTCAATCCATGAATCTTCTTGTAAGGCGGAAGTCCCCGGTTAAACTCGTCTATGGTCTCCTGGAGTTTTGCAGGGATATCCTTTATCTTCTTTTTCTGGCAGTACTCATAATCCGGGAATATTTCGGCTTCTATGATCGACTCCCTTTCCCGGACAATGATTTCTTTGATGAGCGGCGACTTTGCCAGTTCATTCTCCAGTTCCTCCGGGGAAACATTTTCGCCATTTTTCAGAATAATAAGGTTTTTCCTGCGGCCGGTGATGAATACGAAATGATCCTCATCCACGTAACCGAGATCACCGGTTTTCAGCCAGCCGTCCTCCAGAGTTTCAGCCGTTTCCTTCTCCATCTTATAATACCCCAGCATGACACTGGAACCGCGGACCCAGATTTCCTGGTCCACCACCTTTGCCTCGCAGTTGGGCAGAAGCTTTCCTACAGAACCCTCCTTGGACTCCCAGGCCAGATTCGTACTGATAACCGGAGAACACTCCGTCATGCCGTAGCCCTGAAGCACAGTAATTCCGTATTCTGCAAATGCCCCCACCAGTTCCGGAGGCAGATAGGCGCCGCCGCTGCATATGGTCTTTAAATTTCCGCCAAATGCCGCCTTTGCCACCATCTTCTTCGGCATGAGCCCTGTGGATTCTTTCAGCTTCTTATAGATAGATTCAATCACCATCGGAACGAGAAGCACGATTTCCGGCTTGAACAGTTTCATATTTTTTGAAACGTGCATGATGGAATCGTTGATGCAGATCACGAGTCCGATGTAAATTCCTTTCAGAATGTCCATCGTAAAGCAGTAGGCGTGATGGATGGGAAGCAGGGTCATGGACACGGTTCCGGCCGGAATCTTCATATCGAGGCAAATCGCGTTGTCGGTTAAATTCCGGTGGGTAAGCATGACGCCCTTGCTTTTTCCCGTCGTACCTGACGTAAATAAAATCGCGCACATTTTATCCGGGTCGAGGGTACAGGAAAAACTTCCCGCGTATCTTTTTAACAGGCTGTGCAGGGACAGCGTTTCCCTGCTGTCTTCCTCCGCCTGCATGGAAATAAAATAGTGGATACCGGGACACAGCGTTCTGGCAAGTTCGGCCACATCTTTTCGCATTTCATCGTAGACCAGAATGGCGATATCCGCCCGGTTTAACAGTTCACAGACATCGGCCGCCGGAAGCTGGGCGTCAATGGGGACAATTACGCCGCCGCTGTTGGTGGTGCCGAAATACGTGATAATCCACTCATACGTGGTTGGCCCGATGACCGCCACGTGCTTTCCCTGCATCTGGACAGACTCTAACGTGCGGCTGAACGCCTCACTGTCCCGTTTGATATCGAGAAATGACTTGTCTGTGATATTTTTCCGGACTTTATACCGGACCGCCGTACTGCTGCCATAGGTTTCTGCGGCATAGTCAATGATTTGCTTCATGGTACAGATTGTTTCAGACATTTTCCCACCTCACGATTCCTGAAGACTTTCGATGTAACGGATTGCATCCTGAACCGTCATGATTCCGGCTGCCTCGCGCTCCTCCACTTCTATATCAAAGGTATCCTCCAGTTCGCCTACCATGCTCATAAAATCATAAGAAGTGAATCCCAGATCCTCCACGAATCTGGAATCTTCCGTGATAGACTCCTTATCCACCTCTACATATTCACAAATAATATCTCTCAACTCTTCAAACATCTCATTTTCCTCCTTGGGGCTGCCGCCCTTCTATACTGATTCGATGATTTCCCCTACCGTCATTTCCGGATTCTCAATTCCCTTAAAAATAATCCGGCAGAGATAATAATAAAAATACTCCAGGTTATCGTAAGTCACAACGCCCGTCTGATGCTCAAAATTAAAATTGAGACCATTGTCCTCCGCCCGGTGCATCACCGTCAAATAGAGGGCGTGGGCCGCTGCCCCGTTGCTGTACCAGGCCGATTTATACTGGATATCCTGCAGCCGCTCCAGCCCCTTGTTCTTCAATGTCAGCGGCTGGTACGTCAGGCTGAACGGCTCATACGTCTGCCCCGGTTCCAATTTATAATACTTACTCCGGTATTGATAATACGCCGCCGGATCGTAATTGGCATGGCGGAAAATCTGGTTCTGGCCATCCCTCATTTTCAAAAGGCCCTCTAAAAATGTGTCCTCTTTCTCCACCACGGTCCGGAACGGGAAACAGTGGATTCTCGTGCCGCCGCATTTTTTCTCAGATAAAGTAGCCCGCCTTGCCACGGTAGTCACAATCGACACATCGTCATTTCCATTGATTTTCTGCAGATACGTGCGCAGCCCCATCATCAGAAGGCACACCATGGAAATGTGGTTATTTTCGCAGAATTCCAGCATTCTCTCAGACGGCTCCGCCTCCAGCTTAAATGTGACGATGTTGGCATCCACATTGTCTGAGACGTTGGTGACAGCGCGGAGTTTCTCATTTTTCCGCCTCTCCCGCTCTTCTTTCAGCTGTTCTGGACCGAACAGGCCGTTGAAAATCGGCTCTGAGGAGGAAATCATTTTCTCAAAAAACTCCGTATCTCTCTTCTGGCTTTTGCTGCCGGCTTCATACGCCAAGTCTTTTTCCAGCTGCTCAATGTAGGAGGACATGGGCTTCGGATAATCAATCCCCTCGTATTTCATGTTGCAGTAGATTTCGATGACGTCTTTTAAGAAGAGAATCAGCGACTGGGCGTCCATGGTCATGTGATCCACAAGGGAATACACTCCCTGAAATCCGTCCGGTGTGATGATCATGACGATCCTGTTTAAAGGCGAATCGAACCGCTCAAACGGAACCGAGGTCCACTCCTTCATTTTGTCGACCGCATGGCACTCCTGCCAGTGGGAGAAATCGAAGAATTCAATGTCGCGCTCTTCCCGCTCTGCTATGTACTGGTAAATATTCCCCTCCTCGTCCTTCGTAAAACGGATCCGCATGGACTCGCATCTTTCGTACGCCTGGTAAATGGCCTCCTTCAGCGCCCCAAAGTCGAGGCTCTGCTGGATTGTCAGGCTCGTTCCGATGTTCAGCACCTGTTTCTTCGGGCAATACTGCTGGTAGTAAAAATGGAATTTCTGCGCGGCAGTCAATGGATACAGCACTTTTCCGTCTTTTTCCTTCATACTCTGAATTCCTCTCTTTCAAAAAACTCCGTCAGTTTCTTCTCGTACGCCTCTCTCTCCTTATAAAAAGCCTCACAGTGCCCGGCGCCATGGACAATCAGGATATCCTTCGGAGATGCACAATTTTGATAAATCTCGTAACACATGCTGCACGGGACAAAGGTGTCGCTGTCCCCGTGAATGAACAGGATCGGAACCTTCGCCTTCTTAACCTCCCGGGCCGCATTACATTCGTCCAGCCCATAACCGGCTCTCCGCCGCGTCATCCAGTCTGAGATCGTCAGCAGCGGTACGGCTGGCAAATGGTACTGTGATTTCAATACATGGTCAAATACCCCCCAGGCCGATGTGAACGCGCAATCCGAGATAATCCCTTTCACCGCCCCCGGAAGCGGCAGGCCGGCCGTCATCAGCGCCGTGGCCCCTCCCATGGAAGTGCCGTGTAGCCAGATCTCACACGTCTCTCCAAATCTTTTCTGAATATACTGAATCCAGTCCAGGGCATCGAAACGGTCGAGACAGCCAAATCCGATGTATTCGCCCTCGCTGTCCCCGTGCGCTCTGGCATCCACTAACAGCAGCTGATACCCTCTCGGCAGATAGTAATTTGACAGCCCGATTCCGCCGCTGATTCCGTTGCTCGTATAGCCGTGGAAGCATAACACCAGCTTTCCTTCTCCTGTTCCCGGAAAATACGTTCCATGAAGCCTCAGGCCATCCTGCGACCGAATGTACACATCCTCTCTCGGCTGCTGTTCCATAAAGGACTTCATCTGCTTTATCATACCCATGTACTGATCCCAGTCGGTCCCCGCCATGTCCATGGTTCTCTCTGTCGCTGCATTCTTCCGGATCATCGTACGGTTAAAAAAATACGAGGCGATGCCATATTCTGCCGCCGCTGCGGCCAGACTCACGCCCGCCGCCATTTTCCATCCCTTCATCAGCAATTCCTCCTGTCTGCTTTATTTTCCGCTTTTAGAAAACTGCTGAAGCAGCAGCGCCTTTCCGAAATCGCCTTCTACTTTCAGCTTTCCTACGGTAAATGCCAGCACTGCGTCCATTTTCCCTTTTGCTATCTTTAACAGGGTATCTGCCGTTGTTGTAAACAGAACGTCCCTGTCGTAATACTCGTACGGTTCAATGTGAAGTTCTCCAGCCGATACCTCAACATAGAAAGCGCCTGCCGCTTCTCCTTCAATATTGAACTGGTAAGCAAGGTGTTCCTGAATCCCGCTTACATCTGCTTTCATGAATATTTCTCTGATTTCCTCTACCAGCTGTTCATATGTCATACTCTTTTCCTCCTGATTGCCACTGGCCGTCTCGATTTTCTGCCTTCCCCACATGCGTCAACGCTTTTCGACCACCAGTCGATTTCTTGTTTTTTTATAAAATAGCACGTTTTCGACCGGTAGTCAAGTTTACATTTTAAATATATCGTGATACAATCATGGAATCATATGGAAACTGGAGAACCGTGGTTATGCAAAACAACAGAAAAAAAGATATGATTCTGGACGCCATGCAGCGATTAATGACCGAAACGAATGCGCAGGCAATTTCCGTCAGCGATATTGCCAAAGAAGCCGGAATTGGCAAGGGAAGTATCTACTATTATTTCAAATCGAAGGAAGATATTCTGGAAGCAGTGATTGAGCGGTCCTACTCCGATGCCATAGAAAAGAGCAAGGAACTGGTGGAACACTCCGATTTGGACGCTCTGACCAAGATGGAGATTATTTTCCGGACCTGTCGGGATTCCTCCATCGAACTGCTCCGTCAGGAGTCTAACACCTTCATGGAATTACAGCAGAGCGCGCTGCTGCACCAGCAGTACGCCAGCATCATGATTAAAAATTTAAAGCCGATTCTGGCCGATATCATCCGTCAGGGCAACGAAGAGGGCAGCATGTACTGCAAATCCCCGGAGGAAATCTCGGAGATCGTCCTGATTATCCTGATCATAAAGCTGGATAACCACCTGATTGGGGAAGAGAAACAGCAGATCCGCAAAACGCTGGATGTATTCTGCTATATGCTGGAGACAAGTTTTCATGTGGAAAAAGGGCGGCTTGATTATCTGTGGGAGGAAATGGAATAGGAATAAAAAGCGGTATGCCTCCGGCCCCGGGGATTCTCCCTAGAGTCGACGCATACCGCAATTTTGTATAAGAAATATACAATTGATCTGTAATGTCATTCCTTAAGTTTATTTTTTAATACGACGCCATTACAATAAGGCAGTTTGGCCCGTCAAATATATCATCAAACTGGTAAACACCGATATGGGTTGTCAGTCCATTCAGAATGAAATCTTTTATTCCATCTTTTTTACAGTCCTTGGCAAATCCGCACTGTTCCCTGTAAATACTCTGTATAAAGCCAATGTGTGAAAATTGGATTCCCTGTTCACTGGCCAGGGAAGCGACAATTTCGAGAGAGACATCCATCCGCTGTTTCTTATGGATATATTCCGCCAGTTGATCCAGTTTTTCATCTCTTACCATCTCCGGCACACGATTATAAGAACGGATCATGTTCACCCAACTCACC
>CAUEKH010000128.1 GCA_959018155.1 uncultured Hungatella sp. | reverse complement strand
GGCCAACAGCATACGATATGGGAAACCATAGTACCCAGGCTCTCCAATGGCACAGTCCGAGTGTTTCCTGTTGTTTAAATCATGAAAACCGTACAGCTCGATTTCATCTTCAAAACGGGCGGCAGAAGATATCTCTTCCTGAGTCATCATTTTATCACAAACTGTTATCCTGCTGGCTCGAATCCCCAGCTGAACGGACGCCCATGACAGATACGCTTTTTCAAAACCAGGCACACACGCTTTCAAAGCATTTGCAAACTGCATAATCTTAACTCTCATCTGCATCTCAGCCATGCTCAAATCCCTGGCATTCCCCGCATCACAGCTGATGCCCTTAGAATTGTTAATATAGGTCATCTCACCCTTATGTATGGATGACATGCTTGTAAAAACACGCATTTCGAGATCTGCGACAGCCTTATACTTTTCCGGATTTTTTGCCTGTGTAAATACATACTGTTCAGCCGTTATACCGGTATAAGGAGTGTCTGCATGACTCAGAAGCACTGCGCCATCGGGGTTTTCCTTTAAAAACCGGTCAGTATCCACGCCGGCCATTCCAAAAACAAGCCCAGTCGGTCCGCCGCAGACTTCATGATAATGACTCCAAAGTTCAATCTGCTTTACGCCCGCATATCTGGCAATGTCTCCATCGCCGGAGGCATCAATGTACTGTTTGGCCCGGACTGCACTCCGTCCATCCTTATTCTCGATCAGAGCCGCCGTAATTGTCTCCCCATCCATCAATACGCCGCAGAACATGGTCTGTAAATAGACATTTACCCCCGCTTCCATCAGCATTTCGCTGATAACACCCTTATATATTTCGTGATCTGCGACAAAACGCCAGGGACTGTGGTGGTTATCATCCGGCGTCGGAACAAATCCGGTTCCGCCGCCGGCCATTTCCAAACGCTGCGATAATTCATATGGGATGCCGCCCACAATCCGTTTTGCCCGAATCGGATCACTGCCGGCAGAATAAAAGCTGTTTGCTCCAATCCCCCCATTGGTGTAAGTGCCGCCAGGTACCGGCATCTTTTCCACCAGCACCACTTTTGCCCCCAGCCGCGCAGCGGCTATGGCTGCAATACAACCGGCGGTACCCGCACCGGCAATAAAAACATCGGCTTCCATCACGGGTACTCTTCGTTCTGGTTCAACCAGATATTCCAATAACTCCATGTTCTCCCCCTCCATCATTTCATAAATTTTTTATAAGATAACGTTGCTCTGCTTTCCGGCCAGCCAGTTGGCAAGATTTTCGAATACAATTTCTGCTCGAAGACTCATTGATTCCTTCGTCGCAAAAGCGACGTGGGGGGTAACCAGAGTATGGGGTGCCGAAAGAAGAGGCGTATCCACAGGCAACGGCGGTTCCTTATCAAATACATCAATTCCTGCACCTGCAATCACATGGTCTTTAAGAGCATCGGCTAAATCCGCCTCATTTACGACAGGGCCGCGGGCTGCATTGATAAGCAGCGCCGAAGGCTTCATCATGGACAGCTTCTCACGATCGATCATTCCGCGGGTTGAATCATTCAGAGGGCAATGAAGTACCACAATATCAGAATTCCTCAGCAGTTCTTCCTGCGGGACCTGCTTCACATAATCCGGAACGTTATCGTGTCTGCTTCTGCTCTGTGCCAGTATATCTGCCCCGAAGGCGTGGAACAGTTCTGCAGTGCGGGTTCCTATTTTTCCAAGTCCGATTATACCAACCGTCTTTCCCCTGATTTCCCAGCCGATCAGCCCATCCTTTGTCCTTCCTTCACGACAGCGTTTCTCCACCTCCCGCATATTGCGTGCCATGGAAAGGGCC
Organism: uncultured Hungatella sp.; assembly: GCA_959018155.1. Classification (GTDB taxonomy): domain Bacteria; phylum Bacillota; class Clostridia; order Lachnospirales; family Lachnospiraceae; genus Hungatella. Next base: position 5,155 of record CAUEKH010000128.1, on the reverse strand, counting down.
ATGGAAAGCACCAGTTCAGAAACGGCCTCATTGGAATAGCCGGATGCATTGCTGACAGCAATCTTCCTCTCCTTCGCTGCTTCAAGTCCTACGTGATCCACTCCCGTAAAGGCCACATCAATAAATTTCAGCTTCGGGCAAGCCCGAAGCACATCGCCAGGCATTGCCATATTTGCCAGAATCATTACATCGGCATCCTTTGCCTCTTCCACCAGCTTATCAGCATCCGATGTTTTTTCAAACTCCTCAAAAACGACTCCTTTTTCCTCAAATGGTTTTCTGCGCGCAGCCATTTCATCGGCAGAAATACCAAGTGACTCCATAATAACAACTTTCATAATGAATTTTTCCTCCTTCTGTAAAATCAACTCTAAGGCTATTATAAAAAAAATACCGTTGCATGAATATATAGTAATTTGATATTCCGTCTGATATTTCGTTTCTTTTTATATAAATATATAATTTTTATACATCTTAGCAAAAATTTGTGATATAATTTTTTATTATCTGCTGGTCATGAAAAGGAGGCCTCACCATGTCACTTGAAGCAGTCAATGTTGAAGAAAGACTTCATTTTTTAAGCGAACTGCTTTCCTCTCAAAATAAATGCTGCCGTTGGACTTATGATGCTGACGGAAAACTGTTGGATACCAACTGTGAAGATTTAATCCTGCATACAATTTTTTATAATCACGATTCCTTTTCCTATATTATGGACTATGCGCAGGATCATGAAAATCCGCTAATCCTTAGCAGGCCCATAGGGCTCATGTGGGCTTCTGCCTTCCAGCGGGAGGACGGAAAACTGAAGTATTTTCACGTTCTTGGTCCCGTATTCGTCACGGAACCCACAATCGCAGAGCTGGAAGACTCGCTTCGTGTAGGTCAGAGTTCACTGGAATGGAAGCGGAAGGTAATCCGCAGCCTGCAGACGGTTCCCGTTATTACAACCACAAATTTTTTTCAGCAGACTTTAATGCTGCACTTCTGCATAACCAATGAACACCTGACCGTCAGCGACATTGTCTTTCAGCACCGCGATAATTTTTCTTCTTCGAGTTCTAAGACGGAAAAATCGAAAGCCAGGAACCGCAGCCAGGTCTATATGGCTGAACAGGCCATGCTCGACATGGTGCGTGAAGGCAACCTAAACTATAAATTCGCCCTCAGTGAAGTCGCCCAGGTCAGCACCGGCGCTCATTTGATAGCCAGTGACGCCCTCCGCCGGTCACAGATCGCACAAATCATCTTCATTACTCTCTGTTCCCGCGCAGCCATCGAGGGCGGCCTTTCACCCGAAATTGCCTATTCTCGTTCAGATGCGTATATTCAGGATGTGATGGACAGCAAAACAATATCCGATGCTTCTGCTGTCGGACAGTCCATGTATGATGACTTTATCCGCCTAGTTCATCACGCCCACACAAACCCGTCAATGAGCAAAGAAATCCAGAGCTGCTGCGACTATATTCAGTTTCATATTGAAGAAAAACTCCCGCTGTCACTACTGGCCTCCCGCATTGGATACACAGACTACTATCTGTCACGTAAATTCAAGAAGGAAACCGGTACCAGCATCAACAACTATATCAGGCAGGCAAAAATAGAACATGCGAAGCTGCTTTTGGAGACCACGCAAAACACCATTCAGGAAATAGCACTCCGGTTAAACTTCAGCAACAGGAGTTTTTTTGTGGAGTCTTTTAAAAGCGTCACCGGTCTCTCTCCCGCTGAGTACAGGGAACAGAATAAGCGTTACTGATTCACGCCACTTAAAAAGGTCCGGGCTATCACGGCAGTCCCGGACCTTCTGTCTTTTTATTTTTTTATTTTTTGAAGCGCGGTATTGAAAGCGATGATCTCCTCCGCATTGACCGCAGGCCCTGCCTGCTTAAGCATACTCACCATTTTCATCCCGGACATCATTCTCTGTAAGTTTTTATTGCCCTCTGTGCTTTTGGCCACATCGCCGCGTCTGGCTCTTGACCTGGCCATGATTTCTCTCACCAGCCGGCCTGCCTCTGGATTCTCCAACAGTTCGCCGTACGTATCCTGAATGGAGTAACAGTCTTCCTTAAAGTTCTCCTTATCGAACCAGTTTATCACATCTCCTTTTTGGATAAAGCAGTAAGAAGGATTTTCCTTTTCGACCTTACGTATCATCATTCGATCACAGTCGTTTCCTGCCTTCGCCTCAATGATATGCTCACCGCAAATCGGCACCTGGAAAACAAAGGCGATCCGCCCCTGCTTTCGCTCCAACAGTTTCCCGTCCAGATACAGGTCAACCGCAGAGAGGTTTGAATAAACTTTTATCTCGGTCACCTCTTCCGCCCGATCCACATACCGTCTTCCGCAGATATGAACAAACGGACTGCGGCTCCATGCTGCCTTGTAGAGATAGAACGCATCTTTTTTTAATTTGCGGTCCATTGTAACGAGTCCTTTTTGATTTTCTCCATGCTTTCCGCCCTCGTCGCGGCCATCGGCAGCGAAGTCAAACATGTTCCACACATAGGTCGCCCATAACCAGGGACGTTTTTCAATACAGCGAAGGATATGCTCGTGATAGAGGCACTGATAGCTTTCGGTGTAATCTCCACGCTCCGGGCTTGCGGACTGGAACTGTGGATTTGCATCCGCGCCGTATTCCGTAAATCCCATGATGCGCTGAGGAAATTTACTGTGATACTCATCTAAAAAAGTATCATTTTGTTCCAGATCGCCGAGATACCAGCCGAAGTAAAGATTATACCCTCCGATATCCGCTGTCTGAATCAATGGATGCTCAATCTCCAGCATAAAGGCGTGTGCCATAGCGGTGGGGCGGGTATGATCCATCTTATGGCACAGTTCGTTGAGCAGGCGGTGATTTTCCATCAGATCCTCCGTCACATTGCCGCTGGCTGTGATTTCATTAGACAAGCCCCAGCAGACAATTGACGGGTGATTGTAACATTGAGTAATCAACTCACACATCTGATCAAGTGTATTCTGCCGACCATTCGGCATATGCATGGTGATGTATGGGATCTCAGCCCAGACAATCAGCCCATTCTCATCGCAGAGATCATAGAATTCCTGTGACTGCTGGTAATGCGCCAGCCGCACCGTATTGGCTCCTATTTCCAGAATAAGAGCCATATCCTCCTGATTTTCCTTCGCAGTCAGCGCATTGCCGATCCCCGCCCTGTCCTGATGGCGCGAGACTCCCCGCAGCGGATATTCACGCCCATTGAGCAGAAATCCTTTGTCCGGATCGAAATCAATCGTACGGCAGCCAAATCTGGCTGAAATTTCATCGGTCACAGCGCCGCCGCTCACAAGAGAAGCCGACACGGTATACAGATACGGATCGTTTAGCCCATCCCACAGATGAACATTTTCGAGAACGAGCACCGCACAGGCATATCCATCCCGTACCGGGGCACTCCTCATCTGATCCCCTATCGCGATCTGAACTTCTTCTCCTTCGGATACCCAGGTTTCAACTTGAACCGCAGCATATTTCTTTTCCAGATCAACAGCAGGAGTCACCTTTATCCCCGGCGTCCCATCCCTCAGCAATTCAAAATGGGCGTCTGATACTGTCATTAAGTTCACACCGCGGTACAGGCCGCCGTAAAAAGTAAAATCAGCTTTCTGCGGGTAGCAGTGATCGTTATCGCGATTGTCCACGGAGATGCAGACCAGATTATTCTCCTGTATCACAGGAGTCATATCGACTCTGAAGGTGGAATAACCACCCTCGTGGTGAATGAGTTTCTGACCGTTGACAGATACCTCCGCAATCATGGCGGCGCCATTCAGTTCCAGAATGACACGGTCATTTTCCGGTAATTCTGCAGCGAAAAAACTCTTTACATACATTGCGGTTCCGCGCCAATAGTCATTGCCTCCATCCTGGCCGTCTTCTGCATTCCAGGTATGAGGAAGTACAACTTTTTTCCAGCCTTCAGGCAGCGTGGCCGGAACCTCTGCAGTTTTATTAAAATACCAGTTGTCATTCCAAGGTGTTATTGTTCGCATATCAATTGCTCCTCTGTCTTTCTGATTATTTCCCGTTTCATTTTTTAGCTGCTTCTGCCGCTGCCCTGTTCTCTGTGCGGCGCTCTAAATTTTTCTCCTGGATCTCAACCATCTTTTCTGTAGTCAATGGATACCAGTGCATGGCAATGATAGAAGTAACCCAACCGAAAAGCATCATGCCGAGCCACATGAACAGGGTGACATAGAGCAGTTTTGGCGTAGCCGGATCTCCAGGCTGCGGGGATGTGGAAGTATAGCCAATGACAGCCAGCAGCCCGCCGGTAATGATTCCACCGGCTGCCGAAACAATTTTACCAACCATAGTTATTGTTGCGACCACCAGACCTGGCATATATTTCCCTGTTAAATAGAATTCATAGTCGGCGATATCCTGATACATGGTAATCACACACGAGTTTGTCGTCGTTTTTGATGCGGTCAGCATGGCGTACAGTATAACGAAAATCGCGGTTGGCAGCGGGCTGACGCTGACTTTTGTATACAGGCCAGTCATCATAAAGATTAAAAGTGAGATGACGACCAAACAGGCAATTTTTGTATAGCGCAGATACGCTTTTCCTGCACCGACCCGTCTTGCCATACCGGTAATGACGAAAATAAGCACAATACTGGTAATGGTGGTAAAGATGCTGATATCACCAGAGAATTCATAATTTCCAATCAATACCCCAAACAGGAGGGTTTGAACGACAGCCGCACTCGCCACCTCATTCGCCAGTTTATCGGAAGAATCTGAAATTACGCCAACGAGAAATGCCTTATTGTGTTTCATCAGAGCTACCATATCAGCCAGCGATATTTTAACGCCCGGGCGGTAATTGGCAGCAATATTTTCATAAGAGTCCGCATCCTTTAAAGCGACACAGCCAAGCAAATCCATAATAAAGCAGGCGATTACAGCCGTCAGCCCAATTACCTGCAGCAGGGAAAAAGTCAGCCCTCCAAATATAGGAAACAGGATTTTTCCACGATACAGGGACAAAAGCATCCCTAAAAGCAAGGTATATATCTGGGAACAGCGCGCAATCAGAGGGCGCTGTTTTGGATCATTTGTCAGTATATTGGAGGCAATGTTCTTGCCCTGATTCTGAATCGTCCGGCCCAG
>CAUEKH010000127.1 GCA_959018155.1 uncultured Hungatella sp. | reverse complement strand
TGCAATCCGGCTGTCTGTAATCAGACAGTTGATAATTCTTCCCTTCAATGCAGCATAAATGGCGTGAGTCTTATCGAGACCGCCGGCCGCCGCAATCACATGGGGAACCTTCTTCAGTTCCTCGAAGGGAATACCTATAATCTTATCATTGATGGGATCCTGGAGTTTATTGCCATCCTGGTCGAGAAAATAGCCGCAGAGATACCCGACGGCACCTTTTTTAATCAGATCCCGTTTCTTGCTTTCGGTTAAATAGCCTGCCCAAGTATTCATCGGACGTTCAATGGATACGTCGGCAATACCGGTCAGCGCATAATCGACGCTGCATATTTTCTCCATGGTCTTTCGGATTACCTGCTCCTTTAAAAGTTCCCTGCGCACGATATCACTGTTGATATACATGGGCGCATAGAGCAGAGAAGTCGTCCCCTCAAACGCCTGAGCCATCCTTCTGACCAGAGTGGTCGGATCCATCTCCATATCGTAGGCATCTGTAGAATTCCCTACGAGCTGGGTCACAAGGATCTTTCTCGGCGTCTGCGGGTTAAGCTGACGAACCGTCTGGTACATGGTTCGCCCCCAGGAAATCCCGATGGAATCTCCATCTTTCAAAATCTCATCCAGGTAGCTGGCGGCCATCTCGCCAATCCGTTTGATAGCAACCTCCGGACTCTGATTGTCGTAGAGGTTGGTGACCACCAGCGCTTCCTCCAGTGAAAACCTTCGTTTTAACTCCGTCTCGAGACGAAGGGAACGTTTCAGCGGATAATTGATATGGAATTCCACAATGTTCTGTTCCCTGGCAATTCTCAGCGCGCGGGAAACCTTGGCCTTGGAAAAAAACAGCATATTGGCAATGTCGAGCTGAGACAATCCTTCAATATAGTACATCCTGGCTATTTCGGCAATGACCGCCAGTTCCTCGTCTCCAACCTGCCTCATGTTTTTCTTTGGCCTCCTCTCATGAAATCCTGCTTCTGTTATTTATCAGCGATACCGCATTCCTGAAGCTTTGTTTCCAGTTCCTTCTTATTCATCAGGTTCTTTAAACCTACAATTGTAGTGCCTTCTTTTACCTTAAAGCTTTTAACAAAGTTCTCTCCGACCACAATCAGGTCGTAGTCGTGAGCGATGGACTTTGCCTCGTCAATACTCGTATGGTATACCGTGTGCTCCACGCCCATTTTCTTCAAAACGTTAGAACAGTTCATTTTAATCAGCTGAGAACTTCCCATTCCACATCCACATGCTACTAATACTTTAATCATAATGATGCTCCTTTCTATTCCTCATCAAGACCGAGGCTGAAATACTCTTTTTTATTGTTGCGATACTGAATCTGGGGAATAATTAACATACCGATAATGCAGAGTACGATTCCCGGAACCGTTAAATACTTAATGACAAGACCCATGACAGGCCACAGTGTCGCCCAGTCCAGGTTTCCAACGTATCCGCCAAATGGCGCCATCTTGAACAGAATAATACCAACCGCGCTGCCCAGTACCTGAAGGACACCGGAACCGACGCAACATGCAATCAGCGCCTTTAAGCCGCCCTTCATATTGGCGTATAAACCGATAGTCGCGTTATCATAGAACAGCGGAACGAATCCCGGAATAATCATCAGCGGGGACTTAAAAATTAAGAGGCCCGCGATTGCGATAATCTGACCTACCGCACCAAATAAGAAACCAAGTGTTACTGCGTTCGGATCGCCGAAGGAATAAGTAGCGGCACAGTCAACTGCCGGTAAGGATCCCTTTAAGATAGAACTGGAAATACCATTGAAGGACTCTACCATTTCACCAACGAACATACGGATACCGGTTCTTAAGATTACCAGATCAACTGCAAATGATGCACAGCGCTGGAAAATGTAAACCGGGAAGGAAAGCCCCTTCGCAAAATTCCCCGCATCGAGTTCACGGAGTAAATCCGGCCCAATAATAATCATGATAACGCCGAAGAAGAGAAGCATGAGCAGTGTTGTGGAAACAACGTAGTCGTCGAGAATCTTCATGGCTCCGCCAAGATGTAATTCTTTGCTTTCTTCGCCCTCGTTCTTTTTTCCTTTGAAAAGGCCGCCAAACTTATAAGCAAACCATACGCCTAACATCTGCTGATGTCCAACCGCGAAACCGGCGCCTTCTGTCAGTTCCTGAGTCGCCTCGACTGTCAGGTTGGAGAATACGGACCAGTATGTACCAATCAAAAGTCCAATCAGAACGATTCCGCCCATATTGCGAAGTCCCGGAATCAGAAGGAATACGATCCAGGTCGCTACTGCAGACTGCTTCACCATGATATGGCCCGTCGTAAATAAGGTACGAACCTTTGTGTACTTACGGAAAAATACAAGGCCGATGTTCCAGATAAATGCGATTAACAGTGTCACCATGGCAAATGATGTTGTGATTCCGATACTTTCCAGCGCGCTGTTGGCCGCTGTAAAACCGAAGTTCGGATCAATGACTACCGCTTCGATGGACCACTTCTGCTGAATGCCGTTTAACAGCGGTGTAACCGTGTTCTTTAAAAGGCCGGCTCCTGCCTGTAAAATCATATATCCGACAACAGTGCGGATAAAGCCTGCAAGGATTTCATACCACTTTCTTTTTAAAAGCGCATAGCCGAGTACTACAATCAGGCCAATGAATATGGCCGGCTGTGACAATACATTATTAAATACCACATTCCATATGTTTGTTATTACGTTCATATGCTTCCCCTTCAATTCACAAAATTCTTTTTATTTTCCGTTCATTTTTACCTCACGCGTGTTATCTGTATCATAAGACACCTTTGAAATTTAGTCAATTATTTTGATTGTTTTTGCAATTAATTTCACATTTCGTTTTGTGGTTTATGCAATTTGATTCAGGTGTAAAAATAAGACATCTGTTTTTGTATAAAATGCACAATTTCTTTTTCAAAATGGAAACAGGCCCCGGACGGACAAAAAGGCCGGAATCCAACAAATACCATTTGCCAGATACCGGCCTTACTCCGTAAAAGTACTCTTTATTCCGTCTCCCCGTCTGCCTCTTCCATCAGTCTCATCCCCGCCGTACCCGTTACCGGAAGGGAGAAAACAATGGATCTCGCTCTGCTCTCCACTCCCGCCTTCTCCATGATGGCTTTCATGATCTGGTTCTTAATCTCACTTTTCACTACGATAAAGACCATCTCCTTCTCCGCCACCAGCGAAACGCCGAGATACTGCTCCGCCTTCTCCATACCGGTTCCCTTTGCATGGATTACGGTTCCGCCGACCTGCCCCCCTTCTCTGGCCGCATCCATAATCATATTGGTATATCCCTGGTTGGCAATCACCACCAGAAGTTCATATTTTGTATCTTTCAATGAGCTTTCCTCCCCTTTCACGAAATTCTGGTTTTCCGTCAGGAAAAGCAGGGGCTTCTTGCCGCCTATGCTGCTGAGCGGAATGATAAAGGCGACTCCTGTGCCAGGCACATCAATTTTCAGCCTGTTTTGTAAATCAGTCTTCACTTCTTTCCATACATTTCCCGTCACCACCGACAGGATCACGGCTTTTTCTGTCTCCTCCAGCCCCAGATAATCCAGGGCCGCGCTCACGGCCGTACCATTTCCCACTGTAATGAAGTTCACGTCCACACCGTGACGGTTATACAATGTACTGAATTTTTTTATGGAACTTCTCTCCGTGATTGTAACCATCAAATACAATTCGCTCATCGTGTCATCCTTTCTCCGGAAATCATTTACAGTTCAATGATCGCGTCGTCACCAAGCATATCGAAGGCCGATACCGGTTCCGGACGGGTAATCGCTTCCTGCGCGCGCTTCTTCTGAAGCTGATAAATCATTCCGAGCAGCTGTATGGTGATCAGCGGCGTCATAGCCACCATGGCTACCACTCCAAACGCGTCCGTCACCATATTTCCTCCCACAGCGATGCAGGCGCCCTGCGCAAAGGGAAGGAGAAATGTGGCAGTCATCGGCCCTGAAGCCACCCCGCCGGAGTCGAAGGCAATGGCTGTAAATATCTTCGGCACGAAAAATGAGAGCCCAAGAGCAATCGCATATCCGGGAATGAGGAACCACAGAATCGAAATCCCGGTCAGGACCCGAAGCATGGCAATCCCGATCGAGACAGCTACACCGATCGATAAGCTGATACTCATGGCCTTCGCCGGAATCGCGCCATCGGTAATCTCCTCCACCTGCTTATTTAAAACATAGACAGCCGGCTCAGCCCTGACGATGAAAAATCCGATCACCATTCCAAGGAGGACAATGATCCAGTTGTAATCGAGCGACGCTATCACCTGGCCGAGGTAATTGCCGGCCGGCATAAAGCCCACATTGGCGCCGGTCAGGAATAATACAAGACCAATATATGTATAAATCAGGCCTACAATGATCTTCTTTAGGTTTCTTTTTGTAATTTTTAATACTGTTATCTGAAATAACCCGAAAAACAGAATAATAGGGAAAAGTGAAACGGCTATTTCTTTTAAATAGTCAGGCAGACCAACGCGGAACAGCTTCCATAATTCTACGGAATCGCTGATTTCCGGAAGAAAAGGCGGAATGAAGGCACTCTCACCGGGCCTGTAAATCATTCCAAGAATAAGTACTGCAAGAACCGGCCCAATCGAACAGAGGGCGACTAAGCCAAAGCTGTCATCAGACGCATGGCGGTCATTACGGACAGCGGAAATACCGATACCGAAGGCCATGATAAACGGCACGGTCATCGGGCCTGTCGTCACACCGCCGGAATCAAAGGCTACCGCCAAAAAGCCCGATGGGACAAAAAATGTCAGCACAAACACAAAGATGTAGAACACCACAAGCATGTGGGGAAGCGGTATACCAAAAAGCATACGCAGCAGCGCAATTATGAGAAATGCGCCGACACCGGCAGCCACGGAGAGGATCAGCGTCACGTTCGGTATTGATGGAACCTGCTGGGCCAGCACCTGCAAATCCGGTTCTGAGATGGTGATAATAAATCCCAGGATAAACCCGAGTACAATGATGAGGAACAGGCTTTTACTCTTCGTAATCGCCGTGCCTAAACGTTCCCCCATAGGGGTCATGCTGATTTCCGCGCCCAGTGTGAAAAACATGGTGCCTATCACAATCATCGCCGCGCCCATCAGGAAACAGAGCAGGATGCTTGATGAGACGGGAGCTATGGTAAAACACAGGAACATGACGATTCCAATAATCGGCAATACGGAATTCAGTGCTTCAGTAAGCTTCTCTCTTAGTTTTAACCAGGAGTTTTTCAATAGATAAACCTCAGCCCTTTCTGATATAATTTTTTACCATTATATCACAAAAAGGGCTGATATGTAATTCCTTTTTTACTGCTTACACACAGCTGCATGGTTCCTGTTCACGCTGCATTCACTGAACTTCCCGAATCATACAGTACTGCTTCAAGTCAAAATGCTTCTCCACCACCCCGAATATCTTGAATCCAAAGTGCTGGTAAAACGCCACATTTTTTTCATTATGGGTTTCCAGTGAAATCATCTGCCTGTGGGCCTTCGCATATTCAATGGCCTCGCCGAGCAAGACTGCCGAGATTCCGTGGTGCTGCATTTCCGGCCGCACGGCCAGGTAGATAATATGTAACCGCTCATTCTGGTGGAGCTGGTCGGTCCATCTGGAATTTAAGTAATCGCGTCCAAGCACAAAGTTCCAGAATGTCTTAAGCGACGGGTCTTCTTTGATCAAATAGCCATCGGTTTTTAAGGAGGCATGGGCCTCTGCCAGATAGTAGTGAAGAGGGCTATAGGGTTCTGATTCATCATCCACCACAATGATTCCGTTTAAATCGGGACTGTCCGCGTAGATTTCACACGTCTCAAAGAATTCTTCCATATCACACTCGAACAGTTCCGGCATCAGCCGCTGCCTCGTCTCCTCATCGGGAATCAGCTTACAGTAAAGCGGATCCTCTGCAAAGCAGGCGGTAAGCAGATCTCTCAGTTTCTCCACATCATCTTTTTTCACTCGGTAAAGTTTATCGCTCTCCATGGTGCTAAACCTCTTTTATCTCCTTTAAACTTTGTATTATTTTCTCAATTGCGTGAATCATGTATTCAATGTCATCAAGATAGCATTTTTTCTGGTTCTCTTCTACCCGGCGCAGAATAGCCAGTTCTTCCTCCACCCCGGGATTTTCCTCCCCCGCTTTTTTCCTCAGCATCTGAACGAGGTCGAAGAGATTCTCGTGATGAATGATCCGGCCCGCGCCCCACTGCAGCCTGCCGGCCTCCTGGCTCATCACATAGTCTGTAAAATGGCAGAATACCTCTTTATCAAACTGGAAGGCGTAGCGGTTATTGTCAATCTCATAGATGGCCTCCAAAGCGCCGCGGATCTCCCCTTTTTCCAGACGGGAGAGAGCCTGCCGCACACGCTTTAAATTCCCTCTGACCGCCTCGTGGGGGAACAGCACCTCATCGTGCCAGTCCAGCCTCACAAAGCTGTCCTGCGCCTTATGGAATACCGAATACAGGACAGTCTCCAGCCTGCGCCACCGTTCTCTGAGCTGTCTGGCCTCTTCCCGGTCTCCATTATCCAGCAGCTTTCTGTACTCTGCGTTGATACTCTTAACCTGGCGGTACACGTCTTTTCCCAGTCCGGCGGCCTCTTTGACCAGCTTCTGAAGCGCCTCTCCCCTGGCCCCGTCTTTTCTGGAATAATCCATATCGAGGCTGCCATCCAGCTCCAGAAACAGCCGTTCAAAATCAAAGGGCGCCACGGCCAGGCGGTCGAAGGCCAGAATAAGCAGGCCGTACAGCCTGTGGTGGAACCGGTAAACCGCCTCGTTGTAGTATTCATCATTATCAAACTGAGTGTGGTAATGGGTTTCCATAAACTGTCCGGAGGTGAAATCATTGACCATGGAAGGAATGCCGGAAATTGCCATGGAAAAGTCATCGGACATCGTCTCGATCGGGCAAAGGACACGGATGCCCTC
>CAUEKH010000126.1 GCA_959018155.1 uncultured Hungatella sp. | reverse complement strand
GTTTCAGGACGAGCCACTATCCTTATGCGGAGGAGTGGTACCGCTTCGCCGATGAGGAAGGTTTCCTGATTATCGACGAGGTGCCGGCGGTCGGCATGATGCGTTCCATGAACAATTTTGCCGATGCGGGAACCGGCCGGTATACCTATTTCTTCGAGACACCGACCGTGCCGAAGTTAAAAGCCGCCCATTTACAGGCGGTTGAGGAAATGATAGCCCGCGACAAGAACCACCCCTGCGTGTTCGCCTGGAGCCTGTTTAATGAGCCGGAGACGACCAGCACCTGTTCGAAAGAGTATTTTACCGATATCTTCGAGGCGGCCCGCAGACTCGATCCGCAGTCCCGTCCTCTGACGGGCTGTCTGGAGAAGAACAGCGGCCCGGATACGTGCAAATGCCATCCGCTCTGTGATTTCATCTGCTTAAACCGCTATTACGGCTGGTATATCAAGGGCGGCCCTGAATTCGAGGAGGCGATGGATGAGTTTGTGGAAGAGATGGAGCAGTGGCACGCCGTCCGGCCGGATACGCCCTTCGTCTTCACGGAATTCGGCACCGATACACTGGCAGCGGAGCACAAGCTTCCCGGGGTTATGTGGAGCCAGGAGTATCAGAACGAATACCTGGAAAAATATTTTGAACTCTTTGACCGTTACGATTTCATTCAGGGTGAACTGGTATGGAACTTTGCCGATTTCCAGACGACCGAGGGAATCATGCGGGTAAATGGCAATAAGAAGGGAATCTTTACGAGAAACCGCCAGCCAAAGGATGCGGCATTTATACTGAAGGCGCGGTGGGATAGTAAGTAATAAACGAAAACAGGAGAGATGCGGAGAGAAGAAGCGCTTTTAAGGCCTTCTCTCTGCCGGTCTCTCCTGTTTTTTTGTACTGGCTTCTGCCGGTCCATCCCGCTGATTAATGGCATCGGTCCTGGTATTCCGACGGTGATATTCCAACCAGCTTTTTAAAGGTACTTCCAAAGTAAGCGACATCGCGGTACCCGACCATTTCCGCCACCTCGTAAACCTTGTGGCGGCAGTCCTGCAGCAGCTTCATGGCTGTGTGGATGCGGTACTGGGTTAAGTAATTTACAATCGTGTAACTCGTCTCTTTCTTAAATACGTGGCTTAAATGGCTTTCGCTCACGCCTAAAGAACGGGCTATCGGGGTGATGCTGATATCATTGTCGCTGTAGTGTTCCGCGATATAGTTCATGGCTTCCAGCACATACTTGCTTTTGTCCCCTTTGACGAGGGGCAGCATGTCCTGGGGCGTCAGCGTCGTCTCGATTTGCTCCTGTTCCCGGACCCGGTCAATGGCTGCCATCAGTTCCTGATCGCGAAACGGTTTTAAAAGATAATCGGTCGCGCCGAACTGGAGGGCGCTTCGCGCGTAGGTGAAATCGCTGTATGCGGTCAGCAGGATTACATGGGCGCGGCAGCCGCGGCGGCGCAGTTCGAACATCATTTCTATGCCATCCATGCGGGGCATTCTTACATCAGTAATAATCAAGCTGGGATTGTAGCGCTCTACGGCGGCAATGCCTTCCTCCCCGTTTGTGGCTTCTCCTACCACGACACAATCCATGGAAGCCCAGTCCACGCCGAGGACGATTCCCCTGCGGACTACGGATTCATCATCTACCACCAAATCCTTAAGCATCTTCGTTTTCCTCCCTTTCTGATATGGAAAGTTCCCCGGACTGTATTTTCGGGAGAAGCAGCCTGACACAGCTTCCTTCTCCGGGCCAGGACTGGGCAGAAATTCCATATTTTTCTCCAAAATGAAGCCGTATGATACTGCTGACATTAAACAGCCCCAGATGTTCTCCCGGAATTTTCTGGTCCTTGCTGTTGAGGCGTTCCAGGACGTCAGGCGGAATGCCGCAGCCATTGTCGGATACGGACAGCAGCAAATCGCCATCCTGTTCCTCTGCTTTCAATTTGATATAGCCGTCATCGCGGTCCGGGACGCCGTGGATGATGGCATTTTCCACCAGGGGCTGTAAGACCAGTTTCGGTACAAGGCAGCTCTGAAACCGGTCCGGGATGTCCATTTCGTAAGTAAACCGGTCTTCAAACCGGATGGACTGGATATCAATGTAACGATCCATCAGTTCCAGTTCCTGTTCCAGCGTAATAAATTCACTGCCGGAGATTCCCGCCCGCAGAATCGTAGCCAGATCCGTGGCCAGCGTTGCTACCTGGGGAACCCTGTGGGTGACGCCCAGCCATTTCATAGAATCCAGCGTGTTGTAGAGAAAATGAGGATTGAGCTGCGCCTGCATCATTCTGAGCTGCGTTTCATTCAGTTCCTTCTGTCTCTGCACGGAGCGCGTCAGATTCTGGCGGTACTCCTCCGTCATCCGGTTGAAGCTTTCCGTTAAACGGCCCAGCTCATCCTCCCTGTCGGTCTCCATGTGAATCTCGTAATTCCCTTTTTTCACTTCTCCCATGGCCTCATCCAGCTGATGAACGGGCTGGGCCAAATGGCGGCTCAAAAGCCAGGCGCACCAGAGACATAAAAGAAGGCATAACAGCCCCATCATGGTGCTGACCGCGTACACCGTCTTCATGACCTGCGGGCTGAAGGTCATGGGCTGCTGGAGAATCAGGGAAAATCCCGTACCCTCATGGCGGGTGATAAAGAAATAATATTCACCGCCAATTCCTGTCAGCCGTTTTCCGGAAAGAAGCTGGGCGCGGAGAGCGGCGGTGGAATCCTTTGCCTGCGCCGGCTGGGTGTGATAGATGGTATGCCACTGCGGATCCAGCAAAATCACCACGTTGGTTGCCTGATAAAGCCCCTCAAACAGCTTCTCAAAATGGGCGGAGGTCATGGAAATGACCACATACCCCAGAATCTTCCCGTCATAGCTTCGCACGGCCTCAGCCGCCGCCAGGGCGAAATCCCCGGTCTGAGAACGAAAGGCCAGCCGGTCCGTTTGACCCGCCGCATAGAGAATTCCCCAGTCCGTGTCAAGGGTATCTTCCGGCAGGGGACTTTCCGTGCTGTAGAGGCATTCCCCGTCCGGGTTAAAAATGTCAAAACGGGCAAAGTCCCGAAGTCTGTCGGTCTCGCGGAAGAGAAGCTGATATACGACGCGGGAACTGCCGTTATTCTGTCTTAAGGCGCTTCGAACCATCGTGCTGTTACAGAGCTGATCTGCCGCTTTGTTATAGGAAAGGTATACGTCATCTAACGTGCTTTCGAGAGCGGAAAGCTGCTGCTTCGCCTTGGCAGCCAGGCTGCTTTCACTCCGAATCCGCTGTATCTGCATCATCAGCACGTCGCAGAAAAGCAGCGGCAGCAGAGTTACCAGTAAAACTGTGATAAAAATACGGTTTTTAAAAGAACGGCGGATCCAGGATCTCATGGCGCCACCTCCTTATCTGCCGCAGAATCTCCGGCTGTTTCCGGAATTTCCAGCGAGGAAATCACCTCGGAATCCGTCTTCAGGGAATGCCAGGAAGCCAGGATCTCTTCCTGATTGCCGGCCGCCCAGCCGATATCATAGTCAAAGCACGGAAAATCCTGTGTGACTCCATCCGGCTGCGGGATATCAGCCTGGACAGCCCGTAAATTGCACGATTCCGAGAGATAGGTCTGTACGTCATTTCCAAGGGTGAAATCGAGGAAAAGCCGGGCATTTTCTTCATGAGGGCAGCCGGAAATGATGGCTGTCCCGTCCGGGATGGCGCTCGTTCCCTCCTCCGGGTAGACCATGGCGATATCGTATCCTTTTTTTATACCGCGCAGCGCATTTTCTTCCAGTGTGACGCCGATGTAGCAGCTTCCGTTGGCCACCTCGCTGACGACCATGCCGGAGTCGGAGAGAGTCCGCCCCTCCAGATTGTGAAAGAAAAGCTGTAAAAGTTCAGCCTTTTCCCCGGGAAGGATCTGTAACAGAGTGGCCAGAGCGGTGTAGCTGGAGCCGGAAATCTCCGGATCGGCAAAGGCAATCTTTCCCTTCCAGGCAGGATTTATTAAGCTGTCCCAGCCTGTGGGCGGATTCGTTCTGATAAGCTTTGGATTGTATATCAATACGACCGGAGGGATGGAAAATGGCGTCCACAGCCCGTCCTCCTGGAGATATTCAGAAGGAAGATTCTCTGTCAGACTGCTCTGATACGGGGAAAAATGGTTCCGGTAGGAATCGAGGCTCTCAATACCGCCTCCAAAAATCACGTCGCATTGCGGTTTCTCCGACTCGGCCGCAATCGCTTCCAGCAGTTCCATCGTGCCTCCCGTTTTCACAGAGACCCAGATGCCGGTGCGCTCTTCAAACTCTTTTATGATGGGGGAATAGATGTCTTCCTGATGGGAGGTATAGACCGTCAGACGGTTTTTCTCAGCGGGGGCATAGACGGATGCGGCTTCCTGGCCTCGTACCGCGGAAATGCCTGTGGAATCCTGATTCCTGAATGCGCTGCAGCCGGATAAAAAGAAGAGAGCGGCAAAGAAAATGGTACAGATTTCCCGGATTTTACGTTTCATAATATGTTCCCCCACATCAACTGAATCAATATGAGTTCATTTTATCATAAGAGAGAGGGCTGTGCAAGCACGGGAAAATTGTGCATGATTGATTTATAATCCCGATGGCTGCCTTGATTTCACTGTACAATATGTATATAAAATTAAATGAAACAGCTGTATATTTATATAAAACAGCAGGATAACCGGTAATATTGCAGTTTTGTCTGGTTCCATTTCACTTCCCGGTCCGATATAATAAGAACCATAAGATACACGGAAACGAAATCTTAGAAAAGGAGAGGTAATATGAAAAAAACATTAGCAGTACTGTTGTCCGCGGCTATGGTAGTATCAATGGCCGGCTGTGGTAAGAAGGAAGCGCCTGCACCAGCGACAGAGGCTCCAAAGGCTGAGACAGAGGCGGCCACAAAGGCGGAAGAGAAGAAAGAGGAGACTGAGGCTGAGGCGAAAGAAGAAAAAGATTATTCCGGTTACACCATCAGAATCTATTCCAACTCCAACTCGACAGAGCGTACCACCTGGCTGATTAATGAGGCAAAGGATGCCGGATTTACCATTTCCATTGATGATAACAGCGTAATTTCCGGTGATACGGCTGCAATCCAGGCGGCCAATGAGAACAAGGACGGCGATTTGCTCTTCGGTTTAAATGAGACCCGCTGGAGTCAGTTAGTCAACGGCACGTATGAGAATTTGAAACTGCTTGACTGGACTCCGTCATGGTCGGGAGAAGTAGGAGAGTACGCTTACCCGGGTAAGGCTTACGGCCTTGTTATCCAGAACGTTCTGATGCTGTACCGCACGGACGAACTTGGAACGAACGGGGAAGAACTTCATTTTAAACACTGGTCTGATTTAGTAGACTGCGGATATACCTGGTACCGCCAGAATAAGGTTGGCGGCACAACCAATGCAAATATCAACTCCGCGATGCTGTATTCCTACATTGACCCGTCTTCACCGGCAGGCGGTATCTCCGTTGACGGCTGGAAGATGCTGTGGAAATACTGTGCAGAAGGCAAGAGCGGCGGCGACGATTACAAGTACGGCTTTGACCCGTTAAATAAGGGCGACGTTCAGGTATCTACTTTCTATTCTTCCTCTCTGTACGGCAAGATTGACGCAGCGGCTGAGAGTTCTGAGCATCCGTTAAAGGGTACGATGGAGCCGGAGAACTGGTCACTGGTTGATATTGAAGACGGTACCTATTATATTGCTGAGTACATCGGCATCCTGGATAAGGCAGGACGTTCCGAGGAAGAGACAGAAGCAGTGAAGGCATTTGCAGAGTGGTTCGGTTCCGCAGACGTTCAGGCTGCATGGGGCGAGGAATTCGACTCCTATCCGTGTAATCAGGGCGCGGCAGCAATCCTGTATCCGGATGGCGTTCCGGAAATCTATACTCTGAAGAACTTCGCACTGGCCAAGGTAGAAGGAACCGATATGACCTATGCCGAGTACGTTGCAGAGCACTCCAGCGAGTGGACCAACATCATGACAAACTTGGGCTTCTACTGGTCTGATGCAAATGGCGCAGCGGCAGAGCCGGATTGGGATACTCTCGACTGGACGACACTGACACAGTCCGCATCATAATCGGAGCGGCAGTCATGAGAGATAAGTAACCAGATGACAATTGTGATGGCGAGCCGGGATTCCGGTTCGCCATCCTGCTATAAAAAACAAAAAGGAGTTGCCAATTATGATCAGGCTCAATGATATCGTTGTTAAGTTTGGGGATTTCACAGCCCTGCACAATATCAATGTACACGTAAAAGAAGGGGAATTCTTCACCTTCCTTGGCCCTTCCGGCTGCGGTAAAACGACGACACTGCGGACCCTGACCGGTTTCATTGAGCCGGTGGAAGGAAGCGTCATTGCCAATGGAAAGGACATTACCAGGGTACCGATTGAAGAGAGAAATATCGGTATCGTTTTCCAGAGTTATGCGCTGTTCCCTACCATGACGGTCTATGACAACATTGCTTTCGGTTTGAAGATCAAGAAATTAAAGAAACCGGAGATCGACAAAAAGGTCCGTGAGATTGCGAGAAAAGTGGATTTGACGGATGAACAGCTGATGAAGGCGGTCTCCCAGTTATCCGGCGGCCAGCAGCAGCGTGTGGCCATTGCCCGCGCCCTCGTCACGGATCCGGCCATCATCTGTATGGATGAGCCGCTCAGTAACTTAGACGCCAAGCTGCGCGTACAGCTGAGAAATGAACTGAAAAAGATGCAGAAGGAATTTGGAATCACGACCATCTACGTCACCCACGACCAGGAGGAGGCGCTGACGCTGTCCGACCGGATTGCCGTCTTCAACAAGGGCTGTATCGAACAGATTGGGACGCCAAATGAGATCTACAACCATTCGGCCACAGAGTTTGTCTGCAACTTCATCGGCGATATCAACCGCCTGTCGGATGAGGTGATTGAAGAGATGAACAGACATGGCGCGAGAGCCAGCCGGGCCAACCACAATTATATCCGTCTGGAGCGGATCCACGTCAATGTGCCGCCGAAGGAAGGC
>CAUEKH010000125.1 GCA_959018155.1 uncultured Hungatella sp. | reverse complement strand
TGTTTTTTCAATTCTGTAATCCATAATTAATCCACCTTCCAAAGATAATTTTACGGTCAGCCTGGAAAATGATTTTAGATTTTGGCTGCAGGATTTGACTTTTGAGGGAGCAATACCATGAAATTTTGTGAATGCACGTCCAAAGCTTTCAGGGCTTTCATAGCCATATTTTAAAGCCACATCAATAACCTTTCTGTCGGAAGATAACAGTTCGCTTCCCGCCAGGGTAAGGCGCCTTGAGCGGATATATTCTCCCAGCGTATAACCACACAAAATGCTGAAAACCCTTTGAAAATGAAAGCCCGAGGAACAGGCGCAGGCAGCTATCTCATCGTAATCCAAATCTTCTGTGATATGCTCCTCAATATAGTCAATCGCTCTCTGTATTCCTGTAATCCAGTCCGAAATATTTTCTCTCCTTTCCGTATGGTGCCATTATAAGATAACAGAATGGTTATTTCGTGACTTTTTGTGCGGTCTGATGCAGGGATCCTAATCAATCCCTTCCAGGTTAAAAGGCGGCGTGTACTCTTCCTTCGCACTGCTTTTTTCCTGCATAAAGCCACGTGTAAGGCCGAGCTCAATCGCGGTATCAACCACCTGATAGTACTCATAGGAAGTGATGCGGCGGTTGATTTCAGGGTGATCGCAGCTTTTATAGAAAGGGGTATACTGGCTTAAGAGGCTTACATAAAATTGGTCTTCGGGAAGGTTTTCCCTGATCCAGTGAAGCAGGCGGATCGAATCGTCTTTTGCGCCGGGCAGAACCATATGGCGTATGATGACGCCTTTTGTCATGAGAGCCAGGGAACGGCCGGAATGGGTGGAACCGGCAGAACCAGCAGAACCGGCAGAACCGGAGGCGGGACGGATTCCGCCGGCGCTGCCTCCGCTCTGGGCAGCCGGTGTGCTTAAGTCTGCTTCCTCATAGACAGTCTGAAATGTAAGGTCTCCCGTCTGCTTAATCATCTGCGCGACAGCGGCGGAGGCGACTTTAAAGTAGTCAGGCGCCCCACTGTAGCGTGCGGACAGTCCGGGATCACAGTATTTCAAATCCGGCAGCCAGATATCCACGTAATCGGCCAGAGCCTTCACCGTCTCGACGCGCTCGTAACCGCCGCAGTTGTATACAATCGGAATCGTGAGTTTCTGTTTTACGGAATCCAGGGCTTTCAGTACGGACGGTAAGTATTGGGTGGCGGTGACGAGATTGATGTTGTGGGCTCCCTGATCCTGAAGCCGCAGGAAGATGTCAGCCAGTTTTTCGTCTGTTATCTCTTTTCCGAAGCCTTCCTGGCTGATATTGTAATTCTGGCAGAAACAGCAGCGTAAGGTACAGCCGGTAAAGAAGACGGTGCCGCTCCCGCGAAATCCGCTGATACAGGGCTCCTCCCAGTGGTGCAGGGCAGCACGGGCGACTTTGACGACGGGGCCGCAGCCGCAGAAGCCGGTAGATGCAGATTGAACGGAATCAATATCTTTCGTCCCCCTGGCGTTTGGGCTCCCCAGCCGGTTGACCCGGCAGCGCCGGGGGCATAACTCACACGATTGATAGGAATTGTAATCCAAGGCTTTATCCTCCAGTCATTGACAAAAATACTTTTCTACTTTAATATAGTAAACAATGTAATTGAATTTTGCAAGAGAAAAGGATCAGGGAGTGAGAGGCAGTGGAAAAAGAGTGGAAGATGGCGGCGCTCCGGTACGCATTTCCGAGAACCATACCGGTTATGGTCGGATACGTGTTTCTGGGGGCCGCCTACGGCATTCTGATGAATGTCAACGGGTTTGGAATCTGGTGGGCGCTGGCAATCAGCGTGTTTGTCTATGCGGGAAGTCTGCAGTATCTGGGGATTACCTTTTTAACGGCGATGGTGAATCCGGTATACGCGTTTTTTATGTCGCTGATGCTGAATGCAAGGCATTTATTTTACGGGATTTCCATGCTTGATAAATACCGGGATGCCGGAAAGCTGAAACCGTATCTCATCTTTGCGCTGACAGATGAGACATTCTCCATTGTATGCCATGAAGAACCGCCAAAACAGATAT
This sequence comes from uncultured Hungatella sp., assembly GCA_959018155.1. Taxonomy (GTDB): domain Bacteria; phylum Bacillota; class Clostridia; order Lachnospirales; family Lachnospiraceae; genus Hungatella. The sequence goes on along the minus strand of CAUEKH010000125.1, from coordinate 4,990 downwards.
CAAAGTATCAGGTCTGTTTCTGGATATCGCTGCTGGATCAGTGTTACTGGGTGCTTGGAACGGTTATCGGGGTCCTGCTGGGAAGTCTGATTACCTTTAATACCACTGGGCTTGATTTTGCGCTTACGGCTCTTTTCGTGGTGATTTTTGTGGACCAGTGGAAGTCGGGAAAGGGGCACAAGGCGGCGCTTATCGGTGTGCTGGCATCGGCTCTGTGCGTTGTCGTATTTGGACAGAGCGCATTTATCATTCCGGCTATGGTACTGATTCTGGGCCTGATTACGATTGATTATAAGAGACAGGAAAAGGAGGAATTGTCGTGAGCGTGATGATGAAGGGAATCATTCTGATCGTGATTATGGCGGCGGCGACGTTGATTACGCGCTTTCTGCCATTTATCCTGTTTCCGGCGGGGAAAAAGACGCCGAAGTATGTGACGTATTTGGGAACCACACTTCCATACGCCACGATTGGGCTTTTAGTGGTATACTGTTTAAAAAGTGTAGATGTGTTCGCATATCCCCATGCACTTCCGGAGATGATAGCCATAGCGGCAATCGTGGTTCTCCATGCGTGGAAGGGGAACTCACTTTTAAGTATTGGCGCGGGAACTGTGATCTATATGGTACTGGTACAGGGAGTATTTGGATGAGTAAAAAAATGAAGGTCGTAAGAAATTACGGGGAGAAACGGGAAAAGCCGAAATGGCTGCTCCCCGTTATCCTGGCCATCCTGGCTGTTGTCACGTTTTTTGGAATCATTATCGGCATCAATCTCTATGACGAATTTCACACGTATCAGAGCGAAGAAGCCAGGAATTACGAGACCGTGCAGGCTGAACAGGGAGAGTACGTCCTTTTAACAGAACGGAAAGAACTGTTAGGAAAAGTGTACGCCGGTTTTACCATAAAGGCAGAAGAAAGCGGCGAAATCATTTACGAATGCCCCGACCTATATCCGGTTAAAGAACTCCTCTCAATTGAATGGAAAGAGGGCACGGACTCTGTCCTGGTGACGGAGAAAAACGGGAAAGTGACAGAGTATGTCCGTGATAAGGAAGTCTGGAATAAGATTGAAGATTAGAAAAAATCCTGTATCCCCGGAGATGGGGGCACAGGATTTTTTGCTTTCTGGTTTCTGGCGGCAAGGTTCGCACAAAATGTGAGAACTCCTGTCCGCTGACCGCGGCTACTCCTTTTTAATATCCCTCCGGCAGCGCCTTCTGTTCTTTAAATTCCTTCGGAGATAAGCCGAATTCCTTCTTAAAGGCCCGGTAGAAGCTGGTATAATCGGTAAAACCGTACTGATGGAACAGTTCATTAAATGGAATCCCGGAAAGAATTCCATTTTTACTGGCCTGGAGTCTCTTCTTTAAAATGTACTGGTGCAGGGAAATCCCCATATTCTCCTTGAATACATGGGAGATATGGAATTTGCTGACGTAGAAGAAGGAGGCTAATTTATCCAGGGATAAATCTTCATCAAGGTGGTTATTGATATAATCACAGACGTTTAAATACAGTACATTTTCATAGGCGGCCGGGACCATGTGAAGCATATCGTACGTGATCCGGTTGATTTGCAGCAGGAAGGAGTGGACCATCAGATGAGCATTCAGCTCATGAAACGCCCGGGTGCCGCGGCATTCCTCAATCATGTCGAGAAGCCGCCCCTGGATATCCTGGAATGTAATAAAATCAGTTCGGAACCGGTACTGGCGTTCCCGTTCCACATACTGAAAACTGTATCCGAAGTCCGGGGATTTTTCCAGCATGGATTCGTAATACGGTCGGCTGATCCAGAGGACAAACCGGCGGTAATCGCGCCCCCGGGAATGGAAAACGGGGTGATGCCTGACTTCCGGCGGAATCATCAGATAGTCGCCGTACTGCAGCTCGTATTTCTGCCCTTCTATGTCGTAGGTGACATCGCCGCTTAAGAAAAAATAAATCTCATAATAAGGATGGCTGTGGTCCGTCACATGGTCCAAATCAATATCATTGTAAAAAAATACCTCAAATTCACCGGAATTCATATACTGGCGTTCATTAAAGCCTGTGGACAGTTCTTTTTTCAAAATAGTTCTCCTGTTACTTTGATAGAATAAATGACATGAATATAAATGATAGAAACAGTATAAATGAGAACCGCAAGATTTGCAATGCGAACGGCAAATAAATCCATGGAATTTGGGGGAAAATCTGATATACTGTAACTATGAAGCACGAGAACATTTTAAAAATTTAAGGAGGGTTTATCATGAAATTATCATTCAGATGGTACGGGGATGACGACAAGGTAACACTGGAGCAGATTCGCCAGATTCCGGGGATGCATTCCATCGTTACAGCCGTTTACGATGTGCCGGTAGGAGAGGTATGGAGCAGAGAGAGTATTGCTCATTTAAAGAAGGAGACGGAAGACGCCGGTCTTGCATTTGAAGTGATCGAGAGTATCCCGGTTCATGAAGATATTAAGCTTGGAAAGCCAACAAGAGATCAGTATATTGCCAACTACTGCGAGAATATCAGACGTGTGGCGGAAGCTGGCATTAAGTGTGTCTGCTACAATTTCATGCCGGTATTTGACTGGACAAGAACACAGCTTGACCATGTGCTGCCGGACGGCTCTACGTCTCTGGTATACTATCAGGATCAGGTGGACAAGGTAAATCCGCTGGAGAGCGACAGCGATTTAACACTTCCAGGCTGGGATTCCAGCTACACGAGAGATGAGTTAAAGCAGGTAGTTGCCGAGTACAACGCCATGTCTGAAGATGATTTATGGGGCAATTTAAAATACTTCTTAGAGGCAGTGATTCCGGTAGCAGCTGAGTGTGACGTGAACATGGCAATCCATGAGGATGATCCCTGCTGGAGTATCTTTGGCCTTCCGAGAATTATCACATGTGAGGAGAATTTAGACCGTTTCTTAAAGCTGGTTGATGATAAGCACAACGGCATTACCCTTTGTACCGGTTCTTTAGGCTGCTCTAACAAGAATGATGTTGTGAAGATGGCTGCCAAGTATTCCGCTATGGGCAGAATCCATTTCGTACACGCAAGAAATGTAGCGATTCTGGATGATAATCAGGGATTTGAGGAGAGAGCTCATTTATCCAGCTGTGGATCCCTCGATATGTTTGCAATCTTAAAAGCCCTCTACGACAATGGATTTGACGGATACGTCCGTCCTGACCATGGACGTATGATCTGGGGTGAGACAGGCCGCGCAGGCTACGGTCTGTACGACAGAGCCCTCGGCGCTACTTACTTAAATGGTCTGTGGGAAGCTATCGACAAGATGAGTAAGTAAGCAGTTCATTGAATGGGAAAATGAATAAAAACTGAGTCTGTAAACAGTTCAATGATTAAGAAACTGTATATAAAACTGAGTCAGTAGAAATCGAATAGAAAGGCCGTATATGCCGTTTGGCAGAAGCGGCCTTCCTATATGGAAAAATTTAGGAAAATAGTGGAAAAACAACTGAAAATAACAGACTACAGATTGAAATAAAGAAAATTGAGTAACAATAAAACAGCCAGTAAAAGAGAAGGAGAATAAAAAATGGGATTATCATTTGGTACAGATTTGACAGGTAAAACGGCAGTTGTGACAGGCGCGGGCGGTGTGCTCTGCGGAATGTTTGCAAAGACACTGGCTGAGGCCGGAGCTAAGGTAGCGGTTCTCGATTTAAATGAGGAGGCTGCCGGTAAGGTAGCGGATGAGATTGTGGCAGCAGGCGGCACGGCAAAGGCTTATAAGGCCAATGTGCTGGAGCGTCCAAGTCTGGAAGAGGTTCATGCGAAGGTTCTTGCTGAATTAGGGCCGTGTGATATTTTAATCAACGGCGCAGGCGGCAACAATCCGAAGGCGCAGACGACGAAAGAATACTTTGAGGTGGGCGATATCGAGGCGGATACGGTTTCCTTCTTTGACCTGGATCAGAAGGGCGTGGAATTCGTATTCAACTTAAACTTTCTGGGAACCCTGCTTCCTACCCAGATTTTTGCGAAGGATATGATTGGCAGAGAGGGCTGCAATATTTTAAATATTTCTTCAATGAACGCATTTACTCCACTGACGAAGATTCCGGCATACAGCGGTGCAAAAGCGGCCATCAGCAACTTTACCCAGTGGCTGGCTGTGCATTTCTCCAAGACAGGGATCCGTGTCAATGCGATGGCGCCGGGCTTCTTTGTGACAAAGCAGAATGAGAAACTGCTGTTTAACGATGACGGAACGCCGACGGCAAGAACAGAGAAGATTCTGGCTGCAACACCGATGGGACGGTTCGGTGAGGCCGAGGAACTCAACGGCGCGCTGTTATTCCTGCTCAATAACGAGGCGGCAGGCTTTATCACGGGCGTGGTACTTCCAATCGACGGCGGGTTCTCCGCTTACTCAGGAGTTTAAAATACAGAAAAAGCCATTACAGACAGGAGCCGGGAAGCAAGAACGAAAATGTTCTTCTTCCCGGCTTCTGTCTGTTGCGTTCAGAGAGTTTAATCCTGAAAATTGTCTGAGGCGTGTGTGATGTAAGGATACAGATCTTCGTAAGCTTCTTTTTCGGCCTCGGTTTCAGGCAGCGCCGGGATTAATCCGGTGCATTCCATGGTGGAACACGCTTTGATGTCGATATCAAAGTCATCAGGCTGTCGGATCTCATTTTTTCCTTTTTCCATATGAACTCTCCTTTCCGTGTGGAGTATCTGTATTTAGTTTGGAGGATTTTATCACGATTATGCGTAAAATGTATAACATCTTGTTTGCCTTGCTACAAAATGGCTTCTGATTCGTTAAAAAAAGAGGTGTTTAATGCAATAAGCAGATAATATCCGAAGAAACAAAGAGATATAAAGAAATACAATGGGAGGAAATGGTATGAGAATAGCTCTATATGCGAAGGAGTTTAAACAGGCAGAATACGCGGAGGAAATAATCAGGCGATGGGACGGCTGGCGTATTCAGATGGATATGGATTATTTTC
>CAUEKH010000124.1 GCA_959018155.1 uncultured Hungatella sp. | reverse complement strand
TCACCACGGACCCCACGCCGTCGATCACGGAGTGCTGTTTTAAAAATACCGTAGCCAGACAGATGGAAACCATCAGGACTAAGGAACCGGTTCTGACAAGGTGATTCTTCTTCAGTGCGCTGCTTCTCATAATGGCAATGTGGACGCAGAGGGAATTGTATACGTGGATGCTTGGAAATACATTGGTGCACGTGTCAGTGGAGTAGAGCCATGACACAATCGCGGCGCATACATTCTTGTTCGGGTCCAGCACCGGACGGAAATCCGTTCCGTTCGGGAAAATGGTACAGATGAAAAGGCTGATGGTCATACCGGTAAATAACATGGTACAGAGCTTGTAATAATCCTTAACATTTGTAAAAAAGAAATACATAATCGCGCCTGACACGTAGACAAACCACAGCATATACGGGATGATGAAATACTCATTGAACGGGATATAATCATCAAGGCCGATGTGCATAATGTGATAGGTTCCGGTCACATTCTTTTCTAAGTACATAAACCATGGAATGTAGATGAATGCGTAGCAGAGAACCCATGCGTGTCTGTATTTATGAATCAGATTTTTCATAGGATGTCAACCCTTTCGTAATCGATGCGAGTTGTCAGTTTCTGATAATATATATATCTATTACCAACTTTCGTGGATTATATCACACTCATTTTGAGAGTACAAGGGTATTTATGAAATGTTAAGATTAATTTAGATTTATGATAGGAAATTATGGTAAATAAGGGGCTTTCATTGTATAATTATCATATAGGAACAGAATAAACAAAGAGGTGGAAGGAGGCATTTATATGGAAGGTAAAATTTCCAAATTAAGGGAGATTTTAGATGAGAGTAAGTACACGGTGGCGCTTTGCGGTTCAGGTATGATGGAAGAAGGTGGCTTCATCGGGGTAAAGAATCCGGATAAGGCGTATGAAATCGAGATGAAGTACGGCTATTCCGCGGAGGAGATATTTTCCAGTGCCTTCTATAACACCCGCCCGGAGTTTTTCTTTGAATTTTACAAAAGAGAGATGCTGGAAAATGGCCCGCGGGACACGGCATCGGGCCCTGCTCTGGCCGCCATGGAGCGGGCCGGGAAGCTTCAGTGCGTGATTACAAGCAATATTTATGCCATGGAGCAGCGGGCCGGCTGTAAAAATGTGGTGAATCTGCACGGCACGATTTACAAGAACGTGTGCCCGCGCTGTAAAAAAGAGTACACGATGGAACAGGTCCGCGATTCGAAGAAGGTGCTTCTCTGTGATAAATGCGATATTCCGGTCCGGCCGATGGTTTCCCTGTTCGGAGAGATGGTGGACAGCCAGCTGATGACGAAGACGACCAGTGAGATATCGAAAGCCGAGGTTCTTCTGCTTTTGGGAACGACCCTGGATTCTGATGTTTTCGGAAGTTATATAAAGTATTTTACGGGCAGGTGGCTCGTCGTTATCCATCCCGATCGCCATTACCTCGATGACAGGGCGGATATGATGCTTCTCGACTATCCGAAAAATATTCTGCCGAAACTGGGCTACTGAAAATTCTAATCTTTTCATAAAAAGGTTGAATGCTTCTGAAAGTTTGTGTATAGTATAATGGCAGACTTTTTATGAAAGGAATTGAACGATGTTACAAAAGTATTTGATAGTGTTTCTGATATCTATGGTGCCGCTGATTGAGCTTAGGGGTGCGATTCCCTACTCACAACTCATGGGGCTTCCTCTGCTGGAGTCCTATATCATTGCCATTGTCGGCAATATGCTGCCGGTACCGATCATTTATTTATTTGCAAGAAAGGTACTGGAGTGGGGTGCGGACAAGCCTGTGATTGGCGGCTTTTTTACGTGGTGTCTGGAAAAAGGAGAGCATGGCGGGGAGAAGCTGCAGGCGAAGGCCGGGAAAGGCTTATTCGTTGCACTCCTGCTGTTTGTCGGAATTCCTCTTCCCGGAACCGGGGCGTGGACCGGAACACTGGCAGCCAGTTTACTCGATATTGGTTTTAAATCCAGTATTCTTGCTGTGATGGGCGGCGTCCTTCTGGCAGGCGTTATTATGGGCCTTGCCAGTGTCGGGGTTTTGGGAGCACTTAATTCTGTCATTTTTTAGGACTGGAAGGAGGAAGACATCTATGGAACTTAAAAATGAAGAGGGGTTGACGGAAAAGGAATTTCTGGCAAAGTACCGGCCCGGTGATTATGAGCGCCCTTCTGTTACGGTGGACACCCTGATTTTTGCGGTGGATACGGAAATGGAGGATGAAGAACCGGAACTGCTGCTCATCCGGCGCAGGAATCACCCCTGTATCCGTCAGTGGGCAATTCCCGGAGGATTTGTCAACATGGACGAATCCCTGGAGGAGGCAGCTGCCAGGGAACTGGAGGAGGAGACCGGATTAAGCGGAATCTGCCTGGAGCAGCTGTATACGTGGGGCGACGTGAAGAGAGATCCGCGTACGAGAATCATTTCGGTTTCTTTTATGGCGGCGGTGCCAAAGAATGAACTGATTCCGGAAGCCGGAGATGACGCTTCAGAGGCCGTATGGTTTAAGGTGAAGAAGAGAAAGATTTCCGATTTGGAGAATGGCGCTACGTATTCGCTTACGATTGAAAATGAAGAACGCCATATTTTTATCGGCTACCGTGTGACGGAGGGGTATGAACTCTGCGGGCTGATGTGGAAGAAGCAGGTGCACACGGAACTGCTGCCTGCAATTGATGTGGAGGACAAGGAAGAACTTGCTTTTGACCACGCATTGATTCTGAATATGGCTCTCGACAGACTGGAAGAGATGCGCAGGGAGTACGAAGAGCAGATTGATTGAAGAAGTTAGGACCAGAGGCGTCTGTATGGCAGATACGGCGGCCTCTGGTATTTTTTTGAAGACGGTGACTTCTGCGCGGAGCGTGCAGGTTATCGTTTTGCGGGAAGACGGGTCCTGTTGACAGGTAAACAGGGGCCCGGGATTGTAAGAAAATTTTAAGCCGTATCTGGCGGGAACTGTGTTATACTGTTTCTAATGGCAGCAGAGGCAACTGATTTTTCGGATTTCAGCCGGGTTCGCTGCTAATGGGAATAAAGATACGGGAGATTATAATTATGAAGAAACGGTTTAACAGATTATGGAGTATTGTGGTTACGTTCAGCCTTCTGGCGTCAATCCCTGCCTATGCAGAGATTCCGCTGGTATCTCCATTACAGGGAAATAATGGCGCGGCTTCCGGACCGGAAGCCGGAGACAGCCAGAATCGGGGGCCGGGCGGTATTGATGCGCAAACGGGCCAGAACGGCGCGGGCGTACAGACGGGCCAGAGCGGCGCAGGCGTACAAACGGGCCAGAATGGCGCAGGCACATCAGCAGGGCCGGGCGGTACGTCGAATCAGGCGGGGGCGTCCGGGCCAGGCGGGGCAAACGGGATTTCGGGCCCGTCCGTTTCCGGCGGTACGGGAGGAAGTTCGACGATCAATACCGTCACAGTTCCTGAAATTCAGTCTCAGGGAGCGGTTCTTATGGATGCCGCTACAGGGACTCTGATCTACTCGAAAAACGCGGATACCCGGTATTATCCGGCCAGCATCACGAAGCTGATGACAGCCCTCTTAGTCGCGGAACGATGTAATCTTGACGATACGGTTACCTATTCCAAAACGGCTGTCACGAACCTTGAATCGGGGGCGGTAACCCTGGGGCTGGTGGAAGGGGACACCCTCACGGTAAGGCAGTCGCTGTACGGTCTTATGTTAAAATCAGCCAATGAGGTGGCGAACGGGCTGGCAGAGCATACGGCCGGGAGTATCAGCGCGTTTGCGGATTTAATGAACGAAAAGGCAAAGTCTCTGGGCTGTACCGGCACCCATTTTGTCAATCCCAACGGTTTAAATAACTCGGAGCACTATACGACTCCGCATGATATGGCTCTGATCGCAAGAGCGGCATTTGCGAATTCCACGGTTGCGACGGTGGCCTCAACGCTCAGTTATCAGATCCCAGCCACGAAAAAAGCCGCCGCCAGGACGATTACCATGGGGCATAAGATGGTAAATCCCAAAGATTCCAGATACTATCCGGGAATTATCGGAGGGAAAACGGGCTATACCTCTCTTGCAGGGAACACTCTTGTGACGTGTGTGGAGAAAGACGGAAACCGTCTGATTGCGGTGGTGATGAAGAGCAAATCCACCCAGTATGAGGATACGAAGGCGCTTCTCGACTACGGATTTGCCATTAAAAACGGAAATTCTGCCCTGGCCAAATGGGGGCAGGAGGGAAATTCCTGGTATTTTATAAAGCCGGATGGCCGCAAAGCTTCCAATGAATGGCTGACGATTGATGGAAATGACTACTGGTTTGATTCCGACACTGTCATGGCTACGGGCTGGCGCCATTTCACCAATGACGCGTGGTATTACTTTAAATCCAGCGGGGCTATGGCAAAAAATTCCTGGGTGGAAAGTGACGGGAACTGGTTTTATCTGGGAGCGGACGGAGCGATGATGAGAAATACGGTGACTCCGGATGGATTTAAGCTGAATGAAGCGGGAATCTGGGTGCAGTAAGAGATAGGAAGAGAGACAGCAGGGTTCTGACGGAATCAGCTGTCTCTCTGTTCTTCTCCATTTTCCTGAGTATCAGGTATGAATTCCATAATATCCTCAACCCCGCAGTTTAGCAGATTGCAGAGCATATTGATGGTATGAGTTGATACGAAACAGTTCTTTTTCAACCGGCCAAGCTGACCGGCGCTGACATTACAGTAACGGATCAGATAATACTTGCTGATTTTCTTCTTTTTCATGGTTTCCCATAATCTGTCATAAACAATCATGATTGTCACCTCTTTCCATTATTAAACAGTGATTATCCAGTATTGCATATTATCCATAAGTGGTATATAGTATGAAAATAAGGAGGTTCAGGAGCATGAAAAGAGTGATTTGGAATATAATATTTTATTCTATTTGTTTTATTCTCGTAGCCGGGTCGATTTATCGCCTTGCGTTTACGGTTCCGCCCCAGCCGGGGATGCCGGGGTACGAAGGTTACCGCAACAGCACCATGGTAGTGAGCGCGATGATTGGACTGCTGGTAGTATTGCCGAATCTCGGTATAGAATATTTCCTCTGGAAAAAATAAAGGCGGTCCCATCTTGACGGATAAGGCTGCAACCGTGTATGATGTTACAAACGAAATGAAGACTGAGGAAAGATGAATGAGGAAGAGAAAAATGTGGTTTACAGCCGGAGCGGCCATGGCCGTGGCAGGCGCAGTCTGCCTGCTGCGTTCTGAGTACGAAAGAGAACAGCTTGTAATTGACCGAACCGTGATTAAAACTGACAAGATAACGAAAGACTGCACGTTTGTATTTCTCTCGGACTTACATAATCATGAATTCGGCGTCAAAAATGAGCGCCTGTTTGCCGCGATAGAAGCGGTAAATCCCGACTGCATCCTGATAGGCGGTGACATGATGGTAAGCAGAGAAGGAGCCGATCTACGTGTTCCTGTTGAACTGATCCGCGGTCTCGCAGCCCGCTACCCCGTTTTTTATGGAAATGGAAACCACGAGACAAGAATGAAAAGAGAGCGGCAGATATATGGCCGCCAGTATGAAGATTACGTTCACTTATTACAGTCGCTTGGCGTCAAATATCTGCAAAACAGCCGGGAACCATTTGAAAATGGAGTTTCGATCTGTGGGATTGATTTGGAAGAACGCTACTATAAAAAATTCAGCCACGCTCATCTGAAAGCTGAAGAGATCACGAAAAAGGCAGGAGATGCCAGCCAGGACCGTTTCCAGATCCTGTTGTGTCATTCCCCTCTTTTTTTCGATGCCTGCAGACAGTGGGGCGCCGATTTAACGCTCTCCGGCCATTTCCACGGAGGAACGATCCGTCTCCCATACCTTGGCGGTGTCATGACTCCTCAATACCAGTTTTTCGTGCCCTGCTGTGCCGGCACATTTGAAGAGGATGGAAAATACATGATTGTCAGCCGCGGCCTCGGAACCCATTCCATCAATATCCGATTAAACAACAAACCATCTGTGGTGGTGGTGGAATTAAGAAAAGAAATGTGATATTTACAGATGCCCCCAGATTTGGTATACTGATTGGTAGCGCCTGCCACCCAGGCAGACTGGAGGTAGTTATGGGGATATCTTATAAGCTGGAGAACTTTGAAGGGCCTCTGGACTTACTGCTTCATTTAATAGAAAAGAATAAGATCAATATTTACGATATTCCGATTGTCGTGATAACGGAACAGTATCTCGATTACGTCAGCCACATGGAGACAGAAGACTTAAATATTGTCAGCGAGTTCCTGGTGATGGCGGCCACACTGATTGACATTAAGGCGCGGATGCTGCTTCCGAGGGAAGTGAACGAGGAAGGAGAGGAGGAGGACCCGAGAGCGGAACTGGTGGCCCGACTCCTTGAATATAAGTATTATAAATACATGGCCCTGGAACTGAAGGATAAGGAGATTGGAGCGGACCGGCTTCTTTATAAGGCGCCGACGGTGCCGCCGGAGGTGGCAAAGTATGAGCCGCCTGTCGATTTGGACGGACTGCTTGATGGGTTGACTCTTGCAAAGCTTCAGGAGATATTTAAATCGGTAATGAAGCGGACCCAGGACAGGATTGACCCGGTCAGAAGCCGGTTCGGCAATATCACGAAAGAGCCGGTGAGCCTGGAGGACAAGATCACGTCGGTGATGGAGTATGCCAGACGCCATCGCAAGTTCTCTTTTCGGGGAATGCTGGAGAGACAGGCGGACAAGACCGAGGTGGTCGTCACCTTTTTGGCGCTGCTGGAGCTGATGAAGCTTGGGAAAATCCATTTAACCCAGGAACATTTATTTGACGATATGCTCATCGAAACCCTGGAACCGGAGGGGGAAGAGGAGGAACTGAGATGAAGGCTGTGACAGAGGAAGAACGGAGATCAGAGGCCGTAGTTGAGGCGGTTCTCTTTACCATGGGCAATTCCGTGGAACTGCGCCAGCTGGCCGCCGCCATGGAACAGGATGAGGAGACAGCGAGAAAGGCGGTTCTGCGTTTAAAAAAGCGGTATGACAGTGAAAT
>CAUEKH010000123.1 GCA_959018155.1 uncultured Hungatella sp. | reverse complement strand
TCTCCTTTGGTAAGAATATTACCGAGGTGATAAACGTGAAAGAGAAGATGAGTCAATTGTTCAAGGACAAAGTATTCCTTGTACTGTTGGTTTTAGGCCTGCTGACTATAGTAGCTGCGGCAGGAGTCATTACCATTCAAAGAGGAAACGACAGCGGTCAGAGCCCATATCTGGAGGTTCCTGATCAGCAGGGCATCATAGCCCAGGAAACGGTTCCGCAGGAGAACGAGGCGCTTGTAGCCGGAGATTCCAATGCGGCCAGAACACCGGAAGAAGATTCAGCGGTGGTCGATTCTGCCAAAGCCACGGCACAGGCGGAAACTGAGAGTGAAGCGGCAAAAGCCGCAGCAGACAAAGCGGCAGCCACATCCCTGGTGCTTAATTTCAATGAGGCTGCAAAAATGGCATGGCCGGTGGAAGGAAATGTGATTCTTGATTATAATATGGAATCTACCATCTATTTCCCGACGCTGGAGCAGTACAAATGCAATCCGGGAATTGTTATTCAAGGCGCCGTAAGTACGCCTGTCCTCGCCCCGGCTGACGCGAAGGTGGAGGAAATCGGCGCTAATGAGGAGTTGGGCAATTACGTTGTCTTAAACCTTGGAAATGATTATCTGGCAACGTGTGGTCAGCTGAAGGAACTGAAGGTGGTGGAGAACGAATACATTAAGCAGGGCGAAGTCCTCGGATATGTGGCAGAGCCCACGAAGTATTATTCTGTGGAAGGCGCAAATGTATTCTTCGAACTGGTACATGAAGAAAAACCGGTGGACCCGCTCGATTACATGCAGTGAATCGCGGAAAATGAAAGAGTCAGAGGTCTGTGTAAGTGCCAACAGAGAGGCAGGGGAAGAGCCGTTAACGGTTCTTTATCCTGTCTCTTTTTTCGCCTGTAAAATGTTATAAAAAAATAATAATTTGTTCATATGTGATTTAGAGCCCTGTGCTATACTACTACTGAAAATAAAGTGACGGGAGTGTGGCTATGAATATACTGTTTTTTTTAACACCAAAGAGTGATGTAGCTTACATTTATGAAGATGAAACCCTGCGCCAGGCGCTGGAGAAGATGGAGTATCACAAGTACTCCGCGGTTCCTGTCATTGGCAGGAATGGAAGATATGTCGGGACAATCACAGAAGGGGATATGCTCTGGGGAATCAAGAATAAGTTTAATTTAAGCTTAAAAGAGGCAGAGCGGGTGACGGTGACTGCCATTGACCGGCGTTCCGATAATCAGCCGGTGTACGCAAACTCCAATATGGAGGATTTGATTGACAAGGCATTAAACCAGAATTTTGTGCCTGTAGTAGATGACCAGGGTAACTTCATCGGCATCATTACGAGAAAAGATATCATCCGGTATTATTACGACAAGTCGCAGGAGTGTCTGCACATGCTGGCTGGAAACAGAGACGAGCCGGCGGTGCGGAAGGCCTGAAAGCAGTAAGAAAAAGCCCCGTCGTGGTTCAGAAATCTATCTGACCCGGCGGGGCTTTCGTGATGTAATAAGCTGTGCGCAGAAACCGTTCAGGTATGCGCAGCCTGCTATTTTATGATTTACTCATCTTATCTTTCTCTTCTGTTAAGAGCAGAATGGAGTCTGCAAACGCGGAATCCATGACCTTTAAGAGCGTATCCTTCTCCAGCGTCGGCGAATAGTAGAAGCCCTGCTGGTAATTGCAGCCGCCCTCTGTGAGGATGTGGACCTGATTTTCCGTCTCCACACCTTCCGCGATGATATTGAGGTTTAAATCCCTGGCTATCCGGATCAGGCCCTCGATCACATACTTTGAGCGGGGATTGGTTTCCAGCTGCCATACAAAGAGGCGCTCCAGCTTTAAGGTATTAATTGGAAGTTCCAGGATCGTGGCAACTCCGGAATAACCGGAACCGAAATCATTGAGCACCAGTTCCACACCCATGTCGGACAGTTCCTGAAGCATGATGTTGATATTTAAGTAGGCGGTGGTCAGGGCGCTTTCCTGGATCTCCAAGGCCAGCTTTCCTTTCGGAATTCCGTATTTTTCAATGACTCTGCGAACCTCGTCCAGAAAATCTTCCTGCAGGAAGAGTACCGACGAGACGGGAAGGGCGATGGAGTCAAAATCTTTCCCCAGCTGTATCAGATCCGCGATACACTGGCCGACCTTATCCAGGGCAAAATACTCGATGGCGCGGATCTGTCCGGAATCCTCCGCAATGGGGAGAACCTCGCTGGCGCCAATCAGTCCCAATCCTTTGATGAAAATACGCATATAGAATTCCGCGCGGGTAAACTTGCCGGTCTCGGTGTTTAAAGTAGGGCGGTAGCGGACCTCGATCTCTTCTTTCTCTATAGCTGTCTTTAAATAGAGGGCGATCGTATGACGGCGGATTAACTGCTTCTGAAGCGTGCTGTCAAACATGATGGCCTGATTGGGGCCGCCTTCTTCTGCGCGGAGAACTGCCAGGTCGAGACACTTTAACATCTCATCCGGGGAAGAGGCGTGTCCCGGATAGGAACACATTCCCATCTGGATAGAGCAGAGACAGTCGGTGCCGTCCACCTTCCAGGCGTGATCAAACTGTTCGCTGATTTCATCAGCAAGATCCATCGCCTGACCCTGAGAGAACTGATCAAGGACCACGATATATTCCACACCGATATAGTGATAGACAGGACGCCCCGTCTTCTCACGCAGATAGGTTAAGATCTGACTCAGTAAATTCTCGCAGTAATCGTATCCGAATACCTGATTTAACCGTTTGAAATTCTCTATGTAGACTTTTATTACGACACCACGCTCAGAGGGGGAAGCCATGACTTCAGCCAGATGGCGGTAACACGCATCACGTTCGAGTTTGCGTTCTTCACTCTCTGGCATGGAGTAATCGAGCTCTCCCGATGTGGGGGCGGCAGTTGCTTTTTTCTGAAACCAACTCATATGAAATGCCTCCTGTTATACAATATTACCCTTATTGTAGTATAAAAGCGGCTTTAAATCAAGGAATACCATTTTTATTTTACTAAAATCATCGTTGCGCCGAGGAGGAAGAGGATGATACCGGTAAGCCTGTTTAAAAGCTTCGGTTCCGCCTTATTGGCAAACACGGCCGCGATCCTGGCGAAAATAAATGTAAATACGATGCAGAGGAAAAGCAGGGGCATATCCGGCATACCGCCGATGGCAAAGTGGGACAGAGCGCCGGTCAATGCCGTAAATGTCATGATGAAGACACTGGTTCCGACTGCTGTTTTCAGTTCATAGCCCAGGACGCTGGTGAGCAGCAGCAGCATCATCATACCGCCGCCCGCGCCGACGAAACCGCAGATGAAACCGACTATGGTACCGCTGAATACCGACTGTGTAAAACGCTGCCGGGCTGATTTCTCAGCCATGCCGTCCTTGGTCGTCAGAACCGGCCGCACGATGAATTTGATACCGAGCAGCATGGTTATGAATACAGAGAAATTTCCCATGGCATGGTTGGGTACCAATGAAGATAAGTAACTGCCGACGAGCGTAAAAATGAGGACCGTCACCATCATGACGATTCCGTTTCTGATATCCAGATTTTTGTGTTTTCCGTAGGTGTAAGCGGAAACCGCGCTGGCGAGTACGTCGCTGGCTAAGGCGATTCCGATCGCCTGATAGGCCGGAACGTCCAAAAATGTGATTAACATGGGACTGATGACAGCGGCTGCGCTCATTCCCGCAAAGCCGGTGCCGAAGCCTGCGCCGAGGCCGGCTAACAGGCAGACAAGTATTTCAGTGAACATATTGTTTTCCATCCTTTATCATTTTTTTATTGCTCTTCTTCCTCTGGCCGGATAGAGAGATTATCCGCCATTTTCTTCAGTACATCGGAAAAAGCCTTTTTTTCCTCCGGCGTAATCCCTTCATTTACATGACAAATGAAGCGTTCCTGGGCTTCTTTTAAGGCGGCGGCGATCGGAAGCGAACGGTCGGTCAGCTTCAGATGGATGACTCTTCTGTCGCTTTCATCCCCAAAACTGGTTAAAAGTCCGTGGCCCATAAGCGACACTACGGCTGCCGAAATCCCGGATTTGGCCAGCATACGATAGGACGCAATATCCTTGGCCGTATCCAGTTCAGGATTGTTATAGAGGAAGAGGAGGACATCAGCCTCTAAAAGTGTCAGCTGGTGTGCCGAAGCCTCAGCCTGGATTGCCTGATTGTACCTTTTGTTGAACGATTTCACGTAAAACAGGAATTTGCCTATATTCATGATATTCACCTCGCTTTATAGTGTTGTATAGTTCTGAAAAGAACTGTTCTTTTTAGAACTATATCAGAGGGGGAGTGATTTGTCAAGAGAGAAGAGAGAGGGTAAGGACAGGAATTTGTTTGAGAAGAGGGGACGTAAGGAAAGATTTTTGTGAATTTGGGGAATGATAACCATGAGGTGAAAACATGAAATCAATATGGAACGAAACGACAGAGATTCCCAGGAGGAATTCTCTGAAAGGAAACTACAGAGCAGAAATCGCGGTGATTGGGGCGGGACTGGCAGGGGTTCTGACGGCATATTATCTGGCAGAAAAAGGGAAAGACGTAATTGTGCTGGAGGCAAACCGGATTGGAAGCGGACAGACCGGATACACGACAGCCAAAATAACGTCCCAGCATAATCTGATTTACCAGAAGCTGGAGAAAACCATGGGGACACGCCTGGCATCCCAGTATGCCGTGGCAAATCAGAAAGCGATCCACGATTACAAAAGACTGATTAAGAACAAGAATATTTCCTGTCATTTTGAGGAGGCCGACGCTTATCTCTATTCTGTGACGGAGTCGGAAATCTTAAGGAGAGAGGCGGACTGTGCTTTAAGGCTTGGAATTCCCGCCTCATTTGTGCGGGAGACGGAACTTCCGTTTCCTGTGCACGGAGCGGTCAGGTTCGCGGGGCAGGCGCATTTTTCACCGCTGGAATTTCTGGAAGCTATCGCATCAGGGCTTACGATATTTGAGAGGACTAAGGTAATGGCGATGGAAGGGCATCGGATTGTGACGGATAAGGGAAGCGTGGTGGCGGATAAGATTGTATTTGCGTGCCATTATCCTTTTGTCAACATACCGGGATTCTATTTTCTGAAAATGTATCAGGAGAAAAGCTATGTGATGGAACTGGGACCGGTGAAACCGCTTCGCGGCATGTATCTGGGAATCGATCAGGATTCCTGGTCATTTCGCAGTGAGGGGGAGAGTCTGCTTTTGGGCCACGGAAGCCACCGGACGGGGAAAAAGCTGCAGAACAATCCGTACAGGGAAATGAAAAAGGCGGCGGAACACCTTTATCCGGAGGCAAAGGAATACAGGCGATGGTCAGCCCAGGATTGTATGACGTTAGATGGCGTTCCATATATCGGACAATTTTCCGCGGTGACGCCGGACTGGTATGTGGCCACCGGCTTTGGAAAATGGGGGATGACCAGTTCCATGGCAGCCGCCAGGATTATCACTTCCATGATTCTCGGGAAGAAGAGCCCGTATGAGGAAGTATTTTCCCCTCAGCGGTTCAGACCGGTAGCAGCAGCGTCCTCCTTCCTTTCCCACGCGGGCTGGTCGGCGGAAGGTCTTTTGGCCGGAACTCTGCCTCATGCTCCAAAATGTCCGCACATGGGCTGCCGTCTCGTCTGGAACCGGGCGGACGGCTGTTTCGAATGCCCCTGCCATGGTTCCCGGTTTGACCAGAACGGAAAAATTTCCTGCGGGCCTGCACAAGTTAACGTTCCTTTCATAGATTGATATTAGAACTTATCAGATATGAAAGGAGTATTTCATCCTATGGATTGTTATACGAAACAACGTTGTTCCGGCTGTCAGCCGAACGCCGGCCATACGGCGTCCAGAGGCCGGGGAGTTCAGCCGGATATGCCGATGGGCCCCGGACCGGTGATGGGGCCGGATATGCCGATGGGCCCCGGGCCGGTGATGGGGCCGGATATGCCAATGGGGCCAGGACCGGTGATGCGTCCCGATACGCCGATGGGGCCGGTGATGCGTCCCGATATGCCGATTGGGCAAGGGGCGATGCGCTCTGATATGCCGATGGGGCGGAGGTCAGTCATGCACCAGGATATGATGGGCCCGGATATGGCGATGGGACCAGGGGCGCCGATGTGCTCTGATATGCCGATGGGGGCGGGGCCGTCAGTGCGTTCCGGTATGGCAATGGGCCCGGGCTCAGCCATGCGTTCCGGTAGGTCGATGGGCCCGGACGCGTCCATGTGTCCGGATATGCCAATGGGCCCAGGCCCGGAAATCCCGTCCCGTCCGCCGATGGGAGGCGATACGGGAGAAATGCCGTCTGTGCCGGGGGGACCGGGGCCGGTCTTCCCACCCGAAAATATCGACAGTTTTCCAGTAGCGATGGCCTATGTGCCATGGCAGCGGTGGCAGCCGGTCTATCCTGTTGAACAGGCAATTGGAAGGGGAACCATTTTCCCTGACCTCGATAAGCCTTTTGCTATGGGGAGGTGCAGATAATGGCGGACAACAATAGAAATTGTGACATGCTGCTTTCCAGGATTTTGACGCCAGCTTCGCGATGGATGATATCATCCTCTATCTGGACACTCATCCAGATGACAGGCAGGCTCTGGACTACTATCATTATGTAGTAGATTTAAGGAAAAATGCGATGGAAGCCTATAAGGCTCAGTGCGGCCCTCTAATGTTAGATGAAGTCCGGTCGGAAGATTACTGGACCTGGATTGAAGATCCGTGGCCATGGGAAGGAGTGTGCGGCTGATGTGGAGATATGAAAAGAGATTACAGTACCCGGTTAATATTAAGACACCGAATCCGCAGCTGGCGACTTTTATTATGAGTCAGTATGGCGGACCATAGTGTAAAAACAGATAAGCGGCCGGATAGCCTTAAATTCCGGGCTTTCCGGGCTAAATTGATATGTAATAATAACATTTTAGTTTACCGTGTTCTTTATCATACACGATCTTTTTGACGATTCCGCGCAAGGCATTTCCTTTGACCTCGTAGTCGACATTTGGATTCTGGAGTAGGTCAATGGTATTTTGGATCCTGCTCTGCAAAGTCTTCCGGTCTTCCTCTTCATTGCGGGCGGGACCACTCTTTAATTCTGCGAGTTGAGCGTTTAACTCGTCGCGTTCTTTTAAGA
>CAUEKH010000122.1 GCA_959018155.1 uncultured Hungatella sp. | reverse complement strand
TACTGCTCGAGAGACAGGCCCTGGCTCTGCATTCTTCTGGCATAGTCGTTAATCATATTATTAACCTGGCTGTCTACCATCGGCTCCGGGATATCCATGGAGGCATTCTCAACAACCTTCTCAACTACACGGTTTTCATTCTCTGTAGCGGCATCTTTCTGCTTCTTTAACAGCAGTTTATCCTTAATATCGTTCTTGTACTCTTCCAGAGTTTCGAACTCGGAAACTTCACCGGCAAACTCATCGTTTAACTCAGGAAGTTCTTTTCTCTTAATCTCTTTTACCGTAACCTTGAATACTGCCGGCTTGCCAGCCAGTTCCGCAGCATGGTACTCAGCCGGGAATGTAACGTTCACTTCACACTCTTCGCCGATATTCTTGCCAACCAGCTGCTCTTCGAATGTATCAATAAAGGAATGAGAACCAATGGTAAGCGGATAATCCTCGCCCTTTCCGCCTTCAAATGCGGTGCCGTCTACGAATCCCTCGAAGTCGATGACAGTCTCGTCGCCATCTTCCACCGGTCTGTCTTCTACGGTAATCAGTCTGGAGTTCTGGTCCTGAACCTTCTTAAGTTCTGCATCAATATCCTCATCAGTTACTTCTGCAGCAGCCTTCTCCACTTCAATTCCCTTGTATTCGCCGAGTGTTACTTCCGGCTTAACCGCTACGGTTGCGGTGTAAATCATATCTTTGCCCTTCTCAACCTGTACAACGTCGATCTCCGGTCTGGACACAACCTCAAGTCCGCTCTCTTCTACCGCATCTCCATAAGTCTCGTCGAGGGCTGCGTTGATAGCGTCCTCATACAGTACTTCTACGCCATACATCTTCTCTACCATGGCCTGAGGCGCTTTCCCCTTTCTGAATCCAGGGATGTTGAATCTGCTCTTATTCTTATTAAAAGCTGTGGTGAGCGCTTTCTCAAACTGTTCAGCTGGTACCTCTACAGTTAATTTTGCCATGTTCTTTTCTAATTTTTCTACTTGTAAACTCATTCTATGGGTTCCTCCTTGAATATATATGTGAACCGCCGTACCGACAGGGCGTTACACTTCAATTTAGCATTATAGCATACTCGTCCCGTAAATTCCAGTATTATTTATCTGACAGGCCTGTTTTTTCGGTGAATCTCTGCATTTTCCTTACAATATACGGATCGATGGGGCGAATTTCCATCTGCGGGCGTCCAATATAGTAGCCCTGGAACAGTTCCGCGCCGCATCCAATCAAGTATTCCAACTCCTCCGCGGTCTCCACGCCTTCAGCCAGAACGAGAATTCCATTCTCCTTCGCGAAGCCTATCAGATTATTTACAATCGTCTGGCGTTTCGCGTCTTTCTCAATGTGGCGGACAAGACCCATATCAATTTTAACAATATCCGCGGACATGTCAATCAGAGTTGTATCATTGTTATATCCTGACCCGTAATCGTCGATAGCGATCATGCCGCCATTCTCTCTGATAAATTCCAGCTTGTGGTTCATGTACTCCTGATTGACGGGTTCCCCCTCAGTCACTTCCATTACTACCTGCGGCAGATACTTTCCATACAGGCGGCACAGCTCTTCCTCATCGGAATTCTCCATGCGGGCGCTCGCAATAGAATTGATAAAGAAATGCGTCTCCGGGCCAAATACTCCCTCTTTCTTCTGGATTTCCAGCGATTTCAGTCCGGCAAACCAGGTAAGGGCCTCCATCTGTTTTAATTTTGCCTGGGCGCGGGCCAGATTCAGAACTTCATTGATCCCCTTTAAATTGACGAGTTCCGGCCTCATTAAGAGTTCATACCCGTAAATACTTCCGTCGAGTCTCACAATCGGCTGGTAGGCGAATTTCACTTCCCTCGTCTCCAGCATCCGGTTCAGTTCCTCCCGTCCCGCCAGCATATAGGAATTATTGGAATAATCATTGAAATCAAATTCCATGACAATTCCCTTGACGCTGTGTTTGACCATATACATGGCAAAATCCGCGTAACTGATCAGGGTATCGAAATCCGAGGCGTCGTCAGGATACCAGGCCAGGCCGCCCGATACACGGACGGGGATCTTATACCCAGCTTCCATCACCAGCGTACGTTCTTTGATTAAATCCATAAAAGCGTGAATTCGTTTCCTGAGTTCATCTTTTCCGCCGCTCCCGTAGACGAGGGTTACAAACTCATCACCGGAATAGCGGGAAACGACAGCGCCATCCTTTTCCAGTTCCTTTAAACAGCTGGCAAACAAAACGATATATCGGTCGCCTTCATCGTGGCCGTACGTATCGTTGATATACTTTAAATTATCGAGATCCCACATGGCAATAGCTGCCGTCACATCCCCATTGTTTCGCAGGAAATCAAAGGCGCGCTCCCGGAACGCCCTCCTGTTAAACAGGCCCGTCAGCAGATCGTAATTGCGTTCCCTCTCCAGCTTCTCCTTCTCCATCACATCCGCCGTCACATCGCTTAACACGCCGAGGGCATCCCCCTCTTCTCTTATATCGAGAATCAGGCGGATGTAGCGCGTCTCCACCGCGGATTTTACGCAGAATACGTAGTTGTTGCCTTCCTGTTTTAACTCCCCGATGCTCTGTCGGAACATCGTCTCGAATTCTTCAAACGGAATATAGCAGTACGGCTCTTCCACCGCCTCCCAGCCCATCATTTCAAATACGGTACGGCTCAAGAATACCATACCGCCCTGCTTCTGGTATTCAACTTCGCCGATCAGAACATCGGCATTGTCCAGAATACTTGAAATCTTGGCGGCCGATCGCTCCACATCGCAGCTGAGCTGCTCTATCGTCTCTGTCAGTTCATCAATTTCACTGATATTTACTCTTTTTAAGGACAGCCCGTGGACGCCCGATTTGGCGCGCAGTTCCGTCACGAGACGGCGGATCGGATCCGTCACAATTTTACCAATAATAAATACGCCAAGAAGGCTGAAGATGACCGGAACCAGCATGGAACTTAAAATCATTCGCCGGATAGAGTTGTAGAAAGAGAGCAGATCCTTTCTCCTCGCAAGACCGATTAAGACCCACTCCTCCTGCTCAAAGGGCGTATTGTGGCTGTAGACAGCCAGTTTCTTCACACTGCCGTACCATTTCGTCCCATCCGGCGAAACAATGTGGTTGATTCCATCCTTCTCTGTACATTCCAAGGTATCACTGTCTTTAAAGTACTGATTGTAAAGGTAGCCATAAGACGCCACCGGCGTGATCTCACACTCCCCCGCACTGCGGATTCCCAGCACATAGGAAATATCGAAGCTGCTCTCCGGCCGGTCGGAACCGAGTAATTGTTCCAGCCTGGCAACCGACATCTCAAGACCGAATACCCCGATAATCTCACCATCCTGCATGATAATCGGCACAGAATAGGTAATGATGGGCATATCCTTCGGGCTTAAGCGGAAGGGCCTGCTTAAATAGGCGTAACTGAGCTGCTGCTTCGGGGCCGCGCCATTTTCTTTTGCGTACTCGTACGGGTTCGTAAAAAATGACGTCGAGCTGCTGCTTTCCCCCAGCGTAAAACCGAGTTCCCAGAAAGAATCCAGAGGAATTCCATAATCATTGGCAATCGAAGGGAGCCCCCGCTCCATGAGCAGCGACGAATAATCCTGGGTATAACCGCCCGGGTTGGAATCGCGGATATAAAAACCGGCCTTCATCTCACTGGGACTGTTTAACGCCGCCGGTCCGTCCAGGACTACAAAGATCCCCGTTCCCAGGCTGCGCCGCAGCAGTTCCACGGATTTCTCCACAATCCCGCCGGAAATCGCCTGATTCAGTTCATAGTCGTCAGCAATATCGGCCGTTGACTTTCCTTCTCTGTCCAGAATTTCCTGTATTTGGGCTGCCATGGTTCCGGAATCGTTCACAATATTAAACCATTGATGAATCGTTTCCTTCTCCATATAAAGCCTGGTATTCTCCGAATTTTCACTTAAAATATGGATTTCATTATTTTTCAGTTTTTTCGAAACACCGCCAAACAGCACCATTGCCGCCATAATAACTGCCTGTATAATCAGCAGCAGAAGCAGCGGCCACAGCAAATGGTTCCTGATGGATTCACTTCTGTTTTTCTTCATAAGTTACACTCCGATTATTGCTTCCAGCTGTGCCTTCGTGTCCTCGTACCACGTATCAAAATTCTCATCTGTCAAAAATATCTCCACAGCCTCTTCTTCGGACATGCCCTGTTCCAGTCTGCTCATAACCGTTTTCCTGTCTTCCTTTGACTTATCTGCCATCGAATAGTTGAGTACGGATCTCGCATGATCTCCGCCCTCAAAAGGCTTCGTCGTATAGAGACGGTATTTGTTGGCGGTGTCAAGTCCGATTAAAAGATTCTCCATCGCCGCCTCATCCTGATCTCCCGATTCTTTTAAAACGGCCTCAAACCGCTCTCTTACACCGGCCTCCTTCTTCACAGGCAGATAGCCGGAGGCAACGGAAAACCTGACATTGTTGTCAATTCCGGTAAACCATTTCAGAAAGACGGAAGCCGCATACTCCCGTTTCTCCTCGGATTTCAGAATCATCATTCCGGCGCCCTGCTGAACCGCGCAGGGCGCTGTCTTATTGAAGTTGGGAAGTGGGTAAATCTGACATTCAATCCCGTAATTCGTCCCGTCCTGCATCGTCACGCTGGCCGGAAAGTACGAAATTCCACTGGTGGATCCCACAAAGGCCGCCAGCTGGCCGGTTTTGACATCGTCACTTCTGAATTTTCCGTAGGATGCAAAATACCCTTTCACATACGGGACGTAATAGTTATCCCACAGCTTCCTCATGGTTTCTTTATCGAAATCCATCACGGTTTTGCCGTCCACAGTCTTAAAAATCTCATGTCCCAACTGCATACTGCCGATTATCATATAGTTGGCGAACGCGTCGCGGCCAAAAAAGGCTTTTCCGTCATTTGGCTCTTCTGTCTGGCTATCCGTCCATTTATAATATTCCTCAGCTACCCGGGTGATGCCTTCCCATGTGGCAAAAGCAGCGTCCGTTTCACCGGTGGCCGCGGCAAACTTATCCCAGTCGGTCTTATTTAAGGCGAATACCTCTGTGGACTTGGCAATCGGGAATACCTTTAATCCTTCGCTTCCGTCAAAGCGGCCTTCATCTAAGTACGCGTCCACATATTCTGACATCTCTTCCTCTGTCAGGTAACGACTGATATCCACTGCCATCCCCATTTTGTCGATCTCATAGACCTTATCCGCATAAGCCGCAAACATGTCAGGCAGCGGTTCTGAACCGATGACCTTATTTAAACCGTCCGTCACCTTCTGGCTCAGTTCATCAATATTTCCTTTGTTGGAGGCCTCAACGATGATTCCTTTTTCCCGCCCCTCTGTCTCATTAAACTGCTGGATCAGACGGTCAAATTCTTCTTTCTGGATCCCATTGTAATAATGCCACACCGTCACGCTCACCGGTTCCTTCGCTGACAGTCCATGAGAATTCTTCTTTTCACAGCCGGTCATCAGTGCGGCCGCAAAAGCCACACTGAGAACCGCCAATACCCACCCTTTTTTCATCGTTTACCCCTTTTAATCCATTGGAATCTGATCGTACTGGATTGACGCCTTCACTTCGCGCGCATGTTCCTTATCCGTCAACAGGCTCAACAGTTCAATTCCCAAATCAAGCGCATATCCCAGTCCTCTGCCTGTCGTCACATGGCCATCCGTCACAACGCCCTGGTGCGTATACTCCGCCCCTTCCAGTTCCTTCTCGAAGCCCGGATAGCAGGTGGCTTTCTTTCCCATTAAAATGCCGAGGCCGCCGAAGACGCTGGGCGCCGCGCAGATCGCCGCGATTCTCTTTCCTTCGCGATCCGCTTTTAAGAGGGCCTCACAGAGTCCCTTATGGGCTGCAAGATTGCGTGTTCCTGGCATCCCGCCCGGCAGAAAGAGTACATCCGCGTCCGCACAGTCTATCTCGGAAAATTCATAGTCTGCTTCGATTTTGATATTGTGGGCGCTTACCACATGCTTATCTCCGGTCACGGACACCAGCTTCACGTCCACGCCGCCTCTCATCAGCACATCTACAACTGCCAGAAGTTCTGTCTCCTCGGAACCGTTCGCTATAAAACCATATACTAATTTACTCATCCTCTATTCCTCGCTTTCTGTATTTTTCTGGTTGGTACTGATGGTGGTTATCTTAATATAATCCACCAGGTACCGTTTGTCGGTCTCTTCCCCCTGAATCATCTTTACCGCCACATCGGCCGCCGTGTGGGACTGTGCGGTGTGGTCATTTAAAACGGTTCCGGTCATCCGGCCGTCCTTTACCATGGTTACCGCATCCTCCAGCGCGTCTACGCCGACTAGGTAGATATCTTTCCCTACCGTCCTGCCGGCCGCGTCTATGGCTTCAAACGCCCCCTCTGCCATGGCGTCGTTGTTGCAGAATATCACTTCAATCCGACGCCCGTAGAGCTTTAAGGCCCGCTCTGCCAGTTTTCTGCCCTCTTCCTGTTTCCAGTTTCCATAGCTTCCGAACAGCTTTTCCGTCCTCAGCCCCGCATTCTCCAGGGCCTTCACGGAATATTCTGTCCGGCTCAGCGTATCTCTGTTCCCGCGCTCTCCCATAATCATGACGTAAGAAACAGTGCCGTCTCCATTAAAATCCCCCTGGTTCTCCGTCTCCAGAATAATTTCCCCCTGGTACGTACCTGCCTGTCCGGAATCAGTGCCAACACACGCGACAGCCATCTCCTGCCTCTCCCACCGTTCCTGCTCGTCCTCCGGTGCTTCCCGGTTGATAAAGACCAGAGCGGTCCCTGCCTCATGGCACAGATCCGCCACATGGGCCGCACTCTTCGTGTCCACCAGATTCACAATCACGGCGTCACAGCCTGCCTCGAGGAATTCCTTCACCTGCTTATTCTGCTCCTCCTGGCTTCCCCTGGCATTGCGCATCGTAACAGTAGCGCCATACTCCTCTTCTAAATACTTCTTCAGTTCCTCCCGGTATAGCTTCATGAAATTATCGTCATACCGGTAAATACTCACTCCGATCTGAAACGGCCTGTCCTCTTTGACACTCTCTTCCTGCTCTTCAGACGAAGGAAAAGTCTCTGCCGTATTTCCCGGTTCTCCGCCGGTTCCCGCCTCCTTCTCCGCCCTGGAACAGGCTGACACGAGAAGGATCAGGC
>CAUEKH010000121.1 GCA_959018155.1 uncultured Hungatella sp. | reverse complement strand
CCCTCACAGCACTGCAGCTGGGGAGAAAGATAAAAGAACGGGAAGTAACGTGTGTGGAGGCGGTATCAGCCGCTCTGGAACGAATAGAGGAGATGGAGCCGCAGTTAAACAGTTATGTAACCGTGGCGGCCGAACAGGCTGTGGCGCAGGCCCATATGGTACAGGCGGAGATAGAAGCGGGAAGGCTTACCGGACCACTGGCCGGGGTTCCTGTAGCAGTAAAAGATAATCTCTGCACAGCCGGAATCCGTACCACGTGCGGGTCGAGGATGCTGGAAAATTTCGTTCCGACGTATACGGCCACTGCGGTTGAGAACCTTAAGAGGGCGGGGGCGGTCGTGATTGGGAAGACCAATATGGACGAATTTGCCATGGGAAGTACCACCGAGACTTCCGCATTTGGAGTCACAAAGAATCCGTGGAATCCGGAACATGTGCCTGGCGGATCTTCCGGCGGTTCCTGCGCGGCTGTGGCGGCAGGGGAATGTTTTCTGGCTCTCGGGTCCGACACGGGCGGTTCCATCCGCCAGCCGGCGGCATTTTGCGGGGTTGCGGGGCTGAAGCCGACGTACGGAACCGTTTCCAGATACGGTCTCATTGCCTACGGTTCCTCCCTGGATCAGGTGGGGCCGGTGGGAAAAGACGTGGAGGACTGTGCGGCTGCCCTGGATGTGCTGGCTTCCCCGGACAGAAGGGACAGTACTTCGGTGGACCGGAAAGACGGTGATTTCACGAAGGCCCTCAAAGATGATGGAAAGGGATTAAGAATAGGAATACCCGGGGACTACCTGGGGGAAGGCCTCGATTCTGAAGTGAGGGCGGCTGTTCTTGACGCGGCTGCACGGTTAAAGGAGAGAGGGGCTGTTGTGGAGGAGTTTGATTTGGGGCTGGTGGAATACGCGATTCCGGCCTACTACGTTATCGCCTCCGCGGAAGCCAGTTCCAACTTATCGAGGTTCGACGGAGTGAAATACGGGTACCGCGCAAAGGAATACGACGGGCTTCACGACATGTATAAACGAAGCCGCTCGGAAGGCTTTGGCCCGGAGGTGAAGCGGAGAATTATGCTTGGTTCCTTTGTGTTGAGCACCGGCTACTATGACGCCTATTACTTAAAAGCACTCCGCACAAGAGCCCTGATTAAGAAGGCATTCGACGATGCGTTTCAGAAGTATGACGTGATTCTGGGGCCGGCGGCCCCGTCAACGTCTCCACGTCTGGGAGAGAGCTTAAGCGATCCGCTGAAAATGTATCTGGGCGATATCTACACGGTATCAGTAAACTTAGCCGGCCTGCCGGGACTGACCGTACCAGCCGGATTCGATTCCAAAGGTCTTCCCATTGGCATTCAGTTTATCGGGGATTGCTTTAAGGAAAAAAATATAATTCGCGCAGGATATGTATACGAAAAGAGCCGGGGGTATGCGTATGCACCGGCAGGAAGCGCCGCGGCAAAGACTCCGCCGGAGAATGGCGGGGCAGCCGGGAAGGGAGGAAAGTCAGATGAGTAAACAGTATGAGACAGTCATTGGTCTGGAAGTTCACGTGGAGCTGGCCACAAAGACAAAGATTTTCTGTTCCTGTTCCACGGAGTTCGGCGGCGCGCCCAACACTCATACCTGTCCGGTATGCACCGGAATGCCCGGTTCCCTGCCGGTGTTAAATAAACAGGTGGTAGATTATGCCCTGGCCGTCGGCCTGGCCACAAACTGTCAGATCAACCAGTACTGTAAATTCGACAGGAAGAATTATTTCTATCCCGACAACTCTCAGAACTACCAGATCTCCCAGTTGTATCTCCCCATCTGCCACGACGGCTATGTGGAGATTGAGACACAGGCGGGGACGAAGAAAATCGGTATCCATGAAATCCATATGGAGGAGGATGCAGGCAAGCTGATCCACGATGAGTGGGAGGACTGCTCTCTGGTGGATTACAACCGGAGCGGTGTGCCGCTGATCGAGATCGTGTCGGAGCCGGACATGAGGAGCGGGGAAGAGGTGATCGCTTATTTAGACAAGCTGAGGCTGATTATCCAGTATTTAGGGGCATCGGACTGCAAGCTTCAGGAGGGATCCATGCGTGCCGATGTGAACTTATCGGTCCGGGAAACGGGGAGTGAAGAACTGGGAACGAGAACCGAGATGAAGAACTTGAATTCCTTTA
This sequence comes from uncultured Hungatella sp., assembly GCA_959018155.1. GTDB lineage: Bacteria > Bacillota > Clostridia > Lachnospirales > Lachnospiraceae > Hungatella. The sequence goes on along the minus strand of CAUEKH010000121.1, from coordinate 5,064 downwards.
AAGCGATCGCCCGCGCCATTGAAGGAGAGAGGAGACGCCAGCTGGAACTGCTGGAGGAGGGGAAGCCGGTGATTCAGGAGACGAGGCGCTGGGATGATAATAAGGAAAGTTCCCGCGCCATGCGCTCTAAGGAGGATGCGAAAGACTACCGTTATTTCCCGGATCCGGATTTGCCGCCGGTGGTGATTGATGATGAATGGATTGCGGGAGTGAAGGCGGCCCAGCCGGAACTTCGGACTGAGAAGATGGAGCGGTATCAGATGGAGTATCAGCTTTCTGAGTATGATGCGTCGCTTATCACGGAGTCGAAATGGATGGCGGATTTATTTGAAGCGGCGACGGCAATCTGTGGGAAACCGAAGGAAGTGGCTAACTGGCTGATGGTGGAAGGGATGCGGCTTAGGAAGGTAAATATGTCCATAGAAACCGCAGAACGGGAACCGGAAATAGACGAAATGACATTTTCACCGGAAAATCTTGCAAAATTGATAAATATGGTAGATAATAATACCATTAACCGCACGGTAGCGAAGGAAGTCTTCGAAAAAATATTCACGGACGACGTGGATCCGGAGGTCTATGTGGAAGAACACGGGCTGAAGGTGGTAAATGACGAGGGCAGCCTCCGCGCCGTGATTGAGCGGGTGATAGCAGCGAATCCACAGTCGGTGGAGGATTACCAGAATGGAAAAGAAAAGGCCAGAGGTTTTCTCGTAGGCCGGACGATGCGGGAGATGAAGGGAAAAGCAGACCCCGCCATGGTAAATCAGATTCTGGATGAACTGCTGTAGAAGATTCCGTGGTTATAGCGTAAAGAACGGGATGCCGGAAGGTGTGGCCGCTCGGAGCGCGGGACTTAAAACGTCCTGTCAGAAGAAAAGGAGATTATATGAGGAGGAAGAAAAAGACGATGAAGCCGTATGCAGAGATGACGAAGGAAGAGCTGCTGGAACTCAGAAAACAGCTTTCCGCAAAGTACAGGGAATTCCAGGGCAAGGATTTGAGACTCGATATGTCCAGAGGTAAGCCAAGTGTGGATCAGCTTGATTTGTCCATGGGTATGATGGATGTGCTGAGCAGCGATGATGATTTAACGTGTGAGGATGGAACCGACTGCCGTAATTACGGTGTGCTCGACGGTATTAAGGAAGCCAAGGAGCTTCTCGGCGATATGATGGAGGTTCATCCGGATCAGATTATCATTTATGGCAATTCCAGTTTAAATGTCATGTATGATACCGTTTCCCGTTCCATGACTCACGGTGTTATGGGCAACACTCCATGGTGCAAGCTGGATAAGGTAAAATTCCTCTGCCCGGTACCGGGATACGACAGACATTTTGCTATCACCGAGTATTTTGGCATCGAGATGATCAATGTACCGATGACCCCAACCGGTCCTGATATGGACATGGTGGAAGAACTGGTTGCAAATGATGATTCCATCAAGGGAATCTGGTGTGTTCCGAAGTATTCCAACCCCCAGGGAATCTCCTATTCCGACGAGACGGTACGCCGTTTTGCCCGCTTAAAACCGGCGGCGCCTGATTTCAGAATTTACTGGGATAATGCCTATACCATCCACCATTTATACGACCACGACCAGGATCATTTAATTGAAATCCTGGCAGAGTGCAAGCGCGCCGGCAATCCGGACCTGGTATACAAGTTTGCGTCAACCTCCAAGGTCAGCTTCCCTGGTTCCGGTATCGCGGCGATCGCGGCCAGCCAGAACAACCTGGTTGATATCAAGAAGCAGTTAAAGATCCAGACCATCGGCCACGATAAAGTAAACCAGCTGCGCCACGTCCGTTTCTTCGGCGATATTCACGGCATGGTAGAGCATATGAGAAAGCACGCAGATATCATGCGCCCGAAATTCGAGGCAGTCATCGAGATCCTCGAGAGAGAACTGGGCGGACTTGGAATCGGCACCTGGACCACTCCAAAGGGCGGATACTTTATCTCCTTCGACTCTCTTGACGGCTGCGCGAAGACTATTGTAGGCAGATGCAAGAAGGCCGGCCTTGTCATGACAGGCGCTGGCGCCACCTATCCATATGGAAAGGACCCGCATGACAGCAACATCCGGATTGCGCCGTCCTACCCGCCGTTATCTGACCTGATTCTGGCGATGGAACTGTTTGCGCTGTGCGTAAAGATTGTCAGCATTGATAAGCTGCTGGCGGAGATGAATTAAGAGAAAACGATAACCTGCACGCTCCGCGCACAGGTCACCGTCTTCAATAAAAATGGACTGCTGTTTCACAAAGAAAATTGTGATTCAGCAGTCCATATTCGTTATGAAGCAATTAAACAGTTTCAATGGCGATTTACCATCTGAGCAGGAATCCCAGGTTTCATTCATTCTTCTATCGTATATCGTTTATTCATCAACCCGTACCAGCATAAATTTCAATTTCCCCTTCCGTATCTGTTGTTCAGAAATAATATCCTTATGGCGGTAAACGCTGAGTATCAAACCAATCAGAATATAGTTCCCCACAGAATTCTGTCCGCCATACGACAGGAAGGGCAGCGTCATCGGCTCTAAGGAGATCAGGCCGAAGTTGGAGAGAACATAATTTACCACTTCCATGGCAAGCACCATGGAACAGCTCATGCTTACCATGAACCCAAGCTGGTTTTTCTGCCGCCAGGACACGGAAAATATTTTAAATAAGATGGCCGCAAGTAAGAGAAGCACAGCAGCGCCGGGGATAATCCCAAAGCGGGTGAACAGGAAGAAAATGATGTAATCCGTGTGCATCATTCCGCCGCGAATCACCCCTGAACCTGCGATTTCCGGCTGGAAAACAGCTGCGGATCCAAACAGTTTTAAATCCGGCAGAGTGGCCCTGATGATGGGAACCGCATAGTTATAATAACCGACGGGTCCCCCGTATTTGAAAAACCCCATCACATACGACAGCCGTTCCTGCTGATAGACTGCGAGGAAGGGAAGACGGATATCGAGCGCAGCTGCCAGATACAACAGGAGGAAAAGCACTGCCGGAATGAGGGCCATGATCAGGAACATCACTTTTCTGTTCCCTTTAAACCAGCCCTTTCCCACAGCCAGCCCAAACAGAAGGTAACAGCAGAGCGCAATCTGCAGGCTGCCATTGATCAGGACCGTATGTAAGGCCAGAAGAGTGGGCAGCAGGCCGAACAGCGCACAGAGGAATATTCTTCCGCAGCCCCATTTTTCATTGCTTCCCCGGAAATGGTAGAGCACGCCGGCATACAGCGGCAAAAACAGGGTTAAATAATTGTAAATCCTTAATTTTCCGCCGATATGGAAAAAGAGGAAATTGGACGCCAGCAGAAGCAGGGCGAAATATCCGAACCAAAGAAAAAGAGGATATTTTCCAATGATGGAATAGTCACAGAGATAGACGAGTATCATGATTCCAAGCCCCAGGAAGGTAAAGAGGCACTGGCGGCCAAAGAACCAGGATTCCGTTCCCGGGCCGAAGCTTTCTGCCACATTGCCGCCGTAGATTGCGAAGTACTGGATCAACAGCCCAAGGAGACTGAGCAGTGCTACCAGGATAAGAAGCGGTTTGTTGACGGCGGGGCGGTGGATCCTGTCCATGGCGACTCCGACCTCCACCGGATCCCCCATCTGCCGGACAGCCTCGCGAATCGCTTCCTCCCGTGTTTTTCCCTCGCTTTCATACGCTTCGGCCTGGTCGTTTATATGTGCTTCTATCTCATGGCTCACGAGGGAGCGCGCCTTTTTGCAGCGGATTTGCTCTTCTACCGTATTGATGTAATCAGATGGTCCCACAGCTGACACCTCCCAGCACCCGCGTTACTGCGTCAGAATATTCTTTCCATTCTTCTTCCTTCTCTTTTAAATACCTTTTGCCCGCCTTTGTGAGCGTATAATACTTTCTCGTCTTTCCACCGGCAGCTTCTTCGTAGGAATCGAGATACCCTTTGACCTCCAGGGAATGAAGCAGAGGATAGAGGGTTCCTGCCTTTAATTCAAATACGTGGTTGGACATCTGTCTTAAGTTTTCAATCATTTCGTAGCCATACATATCTTTTTGAGCCAGAAGCTTTAACAGAAGCATGGCCGTGCTGCCGGACAGCAGGCTCTTGTCAATTGCCATAGAAATACCTCCTGATTATATAGGGATGGGTGACGGGTAAAACAGAGAGATACCTGTTTTTAATATATAGATAATCTATATATAGATATCCTATATAATATAGCTGTGAAACGTAAATGTCAAGCAGAAAAAGTATCTTTTCATCGGTTCAGAATTTGTGCTCTGAGATGGTTATGCTGTTGATGCTGGGCTGACGTTACCGTTTAGAGGCAGCTCTGACGAGTAAAAATTGAAATAGAAAAAGAGTTCCAGATACGATTGGAATAAGAGAGCAGAGTGAAAGGAGGTGACCCGAAACCAGCGGTAAAACAGAATAGTAACGGAAAATCCCAGGGAGAAAGTGTGTGCTTTAGTATTAGTATTTTGAGAAAATATGTGATATATTTATTTTATAGAACGTAATAGAAGATATGAGAGAACTCGAAGGTGCGGTAGTGGTGAATGGAGGTGTTCATATGAGAGACGGGAAGAAAATTATGTGTGGCTGTATACTGACGCTTATTTTGGTGATGGTATTATCCTTTTCTGCTTTTGCTGGAACGCCGCTTGTGAAAGATGCGAGCGGAGGGTATCAATTTATGCAGCCGGATGGGAGTATTGCTGTCGGTCAATGGTGCCAGTATAAGGATAAGTGGTATTATGCAGGCAGCGACGGATATCTTTTGAAAGAACAGTGGCTGCAGGACGGAGGAGAATGGTATTATTTTGACGCCGATCGCAGTATGCACACAGGCGGAAGGATTGTGGCAGGAGTCCGTTATTACTTTGATTCTTCGGGGAAAATGCTCTATAACACCACGGTGACAGAAGATGGCACTACATATGAAATAGGGTCGGATGGGGTTGTCACCTATATTACTTATAAAAATGGCAAGAGGAAATTCGCCGACACCAGGAAAAAACTCTATTATGAATATCTGAAGGATGAAGAATGGCTTCCGGT
>CAUEKH010000120.1 GCA_959018155.1 uncultured Hungatella sp. | reverse complement strand
GTTACTCACCCGTCCGCCGCTCAGTCAAATCTTCTTCCATCCGAAAACTTCCGAACATTTGCTTCGCTCGACTTGCATGTGTTAAGCACGCCGCCAGCGTTCATCCTGAGCCAGGATCGAACTCTCATGTTAAATGGTTGGTTCAATCCGGGTACAAAATCAACTTGCTAGCTAATTTGTTTTCCCGTTTTACTTGTTGTTTGGTTCGTATACAATAAATGTATTCGTTCTGAATTTTCTCAATTCAAAGCCACCAAAACGTGGCTTATTTTTTAGAATTTTCAGGGTTTTACATACTGTTCAATCTTCTATTTTCAAAGTGCTCTGTGTTGTTTTGTTCTCAACAGCAACTCGTTCATTCTATCACATCGTTTCTGTTTTGTCAACAACTTTTTTAATCTTTTTTGTCAGCCTTTTCGGCTAATCCCTGCATGGCTGTTACCCCGTGCTGGATTTATAATATATCACGTTCCCAAAAGAATGTCAAGCGATTTGTATTATTTTTTCAAACAATTTTTCCGCAAACTTATGTACCACTAGATATGCCCGATTTTACTGATAATTTCTATATTTTGTGGTAGTTAAACAAATCCTCAAATCATGGGTTTTACCCAGAATTTGAGGATTTGTCTTAATTGAATATATGATTTCTACAATTTAATGTTAAAAGATCCCGTGAAGCATACTTAAAAAGACTGCGTTGAGTAAATTGTTCTCATATAAAAAGGTCAGCCATTTACTTGCTTCTATCTGCCGAATCAAAACCATTCCCCAGGATGTCCCTGAACAGGCTGTAACGATCAGGCAGAGAATCCACAGGAAAAGGAGTCCCTCAACGCCGCCAAGCAACGCGCCTGCAAGTTTATTCACACCAGACAGGATGGGAAGCCGCGCAATTAAGTCGAGCCAGCGCACCACCAGACGGATTACAAGATAGACAACAGCAAACAGAAGAACAGAACCGACTGTATTTAAGATTAAATCGGCCAGATAGCTTCCGACGTAGTCCGCAAAGGCATTGACTCCCAGAAGTTCATAAACCTCGCTGTTGTTATTTTCAATCAGGGCCTTCTTTAAACTCTGTGGGAGTTCCATATTTTCAATGGCCAGCCTCTGCATGGCCGGAAGACCTTCCTCCGCGTTACTTCCCTCTGTATCGCCCTCTTCTGTGTTGCTCTCATCAGATTCATCCGCATCTGAAGAACCCAGTCCTGCCGCTTTCTTCATATTTTCAGTCAGCGTCTGACGGATGGTTGTATTCTCATTTAAATACTCCGTGACCTTTGGCATTGATACGTGTACAATAGTCAGCGCCGCAATCAGAGCCGCCACAGATACCACCAGCCGGATAAATCCCCTGTAGTGCCCGTAGAGCACCATGGACAGTAAATAGACTCCAACTACAATCGATAACCAGTTTTCCATATAATTCCTCGCTAATATTCTGCCTCGCAGGCGATGACCAGTTCTGATGTATCTCTGTCACCGCCCGCTCACGGTAAAGTACGCTTCGCGCAGCTTACCGCAATCCAACGAAATGGGAAATAGCCGAGGCCACCCCATCTTCGTCATTTGTGTCCGTAATATAGTCTGCAATTTTGTGAAGGGCCGGGATTGCATTTTTCATGGCAACTCCGATTCCGGCGTCCTTTATCATGGAGAAATCATTTTCTCCGTCTCCAATTGCCATGGTCTGTTCCCTCTTAAGTCCCAGATGAGCAGCCAGGCGCAGAATCCCTCCGCCTTTTGTCGCCCCCATGGCATTCAGTTCCAGATTAAATGGCATAGAGGATGTGATTAAAATATCCTCCCGCGGCTCCAGAGCCTTTCTGACCCTCTCCCGTTCTTCCATATCGGAAAAGAAAAAGTTTACTTTTTCCACAGGCTTTTTTGTATTCTTCACATGTTCGATAATACTGGGATATACGTCTCTCGTCGCCCGTATCAGGCCCTGCAGCTGGGACGGAATCCCATACTCTGCAAGATGATCAAAGAAACGGGGCTCTGTGACCCCTCTCCTGTCTATATACGCATCATACATTACATGATATTGGGATACGGCCTCAAAAAGTTCCACTGCTGTTTCCCACGGAAGAAGTTTCGTTTCAAGCGTCCTCTTCTCTTCCATGTCTTCAATCACAGCGCCATTGGTCGTGATTGCATACCGTATTCCCGGGATCTCTTTTATCATATCAGGAATACCGTCTACTGTGCGGCCCGTCGTCGGAACGATATGGATCCCGCGTCTTAAGCATTCCTCCAGAACTTCCCTGTTTCTCACCGACAACCGCTTCTGGCTGTCAAGCAGAGTTCCATCTAAATCCAGTGCTATTAATCTGATGTCCACCATTTACTCTCCATAAAACAGATTATATTAGGTGCCAGCCCCGCTCTCACAAGTGGATCTGGCACCCTCCATCGTGTTAATCATTGAAATTGAAATTAATAGATAAAATGTTCTTCTTTCAAAATAAGAAGGCCGTCCTTATCGTATTTAGAAGAAAAGATTCCCTTAATCCGTTTTCCGAAAGAGGGTTTCTCGGCACGGTCGGCCGCTTCTTCTATCAACGCCTCGGCATTTTCACGGGTCAGAGGAATACTGTCTTCCTCCATGATCTCAATCCGCTCATACAGGGCCAGCATACTCTTTCCTGTTATGCTGCAGTCAATCTCATTGGCATAACGGCACGCGTACTGGGCGAATTCGTCAATATCCATCTCTTCCCCATGGCTTCCGGGTCCTTCTTCGTTCCGGACAGAGTATCCATCATCCGGCTCTTCTTCATAGTAATCGCCGTCTTCATACGATTCCTCTGGTTCCAGTTCCTCATAAACCGGTTTCTTACGCTTCCAGAAGCCGCCTGATTTCTCTTTTTTCGCAGTTGGGGCCTCTTCCGGTTCTTCCTCATAGCTTTCTTCTCCATATGCAGCTTCCTCATATGGATTGTCTTCGTACGCGCTCTTTTCATACGATTCTTCACTATATGGCTCTTCACTGTATGGTTTTTCACCGTACGTTTTTTCACTGTACGGTTTTTCACTATACGTTTTTTCACTGTATGGTTCTTCACCATATGATTCTTCGCCGTATGGTTCTTCCGGCGCTCTCTTCACCGGCGCCTCACTCTGGCGTTTCTCCGGGTAAAGCGGACGAACTGCCGCCCTGTTTTTGGGTTCTTCTGCTTTTGGAACAGGCGCAGGCGCTGCCTCGCCGCTTCCAATGCACTCGAATTTACTGGCCAGTGACGGATGTTCCCTGTGAAGTTGTTCCATCTGGCGTGGATTGTCGATCAGCACGACTATCATGCCGCTGGTATCCCGCGTCATCAGTTCATTTAATTCTGTAAGCGCCTCATCGGTTAAATCACCGGCTTCTTCAATCACCAGGTCCTTGCCCGCCAGTTTTTCTGCGGACGCCATGACACCGCGCCTCGACAGCTTCGATCCGGTAATCCTGGCGACGGGATTCTTCGATCCGGTCTCCTTATGAATCTGCTTTAACGCCTCCACGGCTGTCTGAAGGCCTTTTTCAGGTGTTCTCGCCTCTATCATCAGGTGATTTAAGATCGGGGCCTCATCTTCTGCATCTTCCCCATCAATATCTTCAATCCCCGGCCATTCATCCTCCGGCTGCTCCGTTGCGGATAAAGGAACGGTTTCTGACGCCTCCGCAGTTGGGGCATCATTTACCGGAATATTGGCTGAACCATCACCAGCCGGCACATCATTGATATAATCGGCCGCCTCATCCCTGACGTATGGTTCTTCCGGATAATCCCCGGCAGAATCCTGGTCATTTAAATATGGCTTGCCTTCATATTCTTCATCCGGATAGACTTCCTCAGTATATGGTTCTGCTGCATTTTCTCCATACTGCTCTTCCTCATATCCGGCTTCCGGCTGATTACCGTAGTCCGTGTACTCGTCCTCAACCGGCATATACATAACGCCATGAGGCCTCGGCATCGCTGCCGCCATCCGGCCAGGAGTGCCCGCCATCCGTGAAGTTCCGGTTAAACCGGCAGAATAGCCATACTCCGGATCATCTTCAACCACTCCGACTTCAACCGAACCATATTCTTCCGGCTGGCCGTCCTCATACTCAGGCGAATAGCCTGCTGTGCCATAGGAGACAGGCTCCGCGTAACCGGCAGCCGCCTCTTCTTCGCCGTATCCCATATTGCGGCCGGCCGGATGGCCGACGCGGCGGATATCGTCGAGGACTCTGGTTCTCTCCAGCCTTGTAACCGGCTGCGGCGCCGGTTCCTGATAGGTGAATCTCGACATCTCTCTGGCTAAATTCTCCTGAACAGCGGCTTCCTCCATCCTCGCGGTAATCTCTTCTTCATAATACCCCTGCTGTTCCGGCATATTCTGAATATTGTCCGGCCCGCCGTAATATTCCTCTTCCTGGACATTCTCACTGTTCCGGTTACCGCCAAGGCCGTACTCCTGCTCAACCGCCCGAAGCTTGGCCTCATACTTATCACGGTTCTCCACCAGATCCATCTGGTAAGAAGAGAGCGGGGCATACTGAGTCTTCAGATCCATGGCCTGTTCCACGTATTGTCCAAGACCAAACATCAGCATGATCTTATCACATGTCTCCACACACTGAGCAGTCATTCCGGCAAGGCTGTAAAGTTCAGCCAGTTCATACAGCCATTTCTCGTCAATTTCCTGGCTCGTATACGACTCAAGAGAATGGATAAGCTGCTGAGCAGGCGCACCCTTTGCCTTCAATATGAGGTATCGCAGAAGCTGCTGTCTCGGGTCGTCTCCCGCCAAATCGCAGAACTCCCGGTAATACGCTTCCGCCTCATCAATATTTCCCTCTTTCAACGCCAGTTCTGCCAGCTTGTAGAGAAGTCGTTTTCCAATTGGCGCACGTTCAAAGGCCAGGAGAAGAATCTCTCTGGCTTCCTCATAATCTTCATTTTTTTCATACACCATGGCTACCATGGACAGCAGATTGGTATTACGCACCCGTCTCCAGTCGATGGTATCGGCAATCTTCATGGCTGTCTCATAATCGCTTTTGCCGACAAGCTTCTTTATCTGTTCAACTTTGATATTAAACTCGTACTTATCCATTCTTTTGCATCTCCTGACAAGGTTAATGAGTTACAGTTCAATCCGGCCTTCAAGGGCCCGCAGTAATGTCACTTCATCTATGTATTCCAAGTCGCCCCCAACCGGCACGCCGCTGGCGATCCGCGTCACACGGATTCCTGTCGGTTTAATAAGCTTGCTCAAATACATGGCTGTTGTTTCCCCCTCAAGGCTGGAGTTGGTGGCTATAATCACTTCGTCAATATCTCCCTGGAGTCTCTGCATCAGTTCCTTCAGTTTAATATCGCCCGGACCGATACCGAGCATCGGGGAAATTGCTCCGTGAAGTACGTGATAGACGCCATCATACTTCCCTGTTTTTTCATACGCCGCTAAATCCCTTGTATCTTCCACAACCATGATAACTTTATGGTTGCGCTTTTCACTCTTACAGATCGGGCACAGTTCCTGATCTGTAAGGGTAAAACACTCCCTGCAGTAATGGACATTGTGCTTTGCCTCCGTGATAGACGAGGCCAGGCTCATCACCTGCTCTTCCGGCATATTGATAATATGAAATGCCAGACGCTGCGCGGATTTACTGCCTATACCCGGAAGCTTTGAAAGTTCATCAATTAATTTCGTTATCTGACTGCTGTAGTAATCCATGATTAGAAGGGTAAGCCTCCGCCCATGCCGCCAAGGCCGCCGGTCAGCTTCGCCATTGCCGCGCTGCTCTCCTCCTCCATCTGACGGAATGCTTCATTTGTAGCTGCCATGATTAAGTCTTCCAGCATCTCAATATCATCCGGATCCACGACTTCCTCTGTCAGCTTCACGGCTGTCACTTCCTTCTTACCGGAAACGGTAACCGAAACGGCGCCGCCGCCGGCTGTCGCCGTATACTCTTTATTCTCCAGCTCCTTCGTCGTCTCTTCCATCTGACGCTGCATTCTCTGAGCCTGCTTCATCAAATTATTCATATTGCCAGGCATTCCGCCTGGAAAACCGCCACGTTTTGCCATGGTGTGTCTCCTCCTGTCATCTCTGTTAATCTTCTATTGTAATATCCATATGGATGGTTTCTTTCAGTTCCTCATCACTTACGTAAATCGTATCCAGCCTCTCTCCGCCGCCTTTTAACCTGGCGCGGAAATAAATAGCCTTCTGGTAGTGGTCTTCCACATACTTCTCTATCTCACCGAGAGTCGTCGGCCGGCTCCCGATCACAAAATTATTCTGGTCCGTAAATACGACACAGAGACTGCCTTCTCCCGCCGGCTCAACCACCGTGTCCCGGAAGCTGGCCCGTATCGGTCCGCCCAAATCGCGGATAATCTTGCCCCATTCGTTCCGGACCATATTCAAATCTTCCAGCTGCCCCTTCGGAAGCGCAACCCGCTCCGCCGGTGTCAGCGGCTCCGCCTGCGCCTGAACAGCGCCCGTTCCGCCTTCTCCTGCACCTCCCGCAGCCGCGGCTTTATCCGGTGCAACGGTAAAAACACCGTCCTCCAGCTGTTGTTCTATTTTTCTTACCCGCTCTATAATGGAATCGAGATTCTCTTCCATCTGCGGACGTGTCAGCCTGATTAACGCCACTTCGATCAGCACGCGCTTCTGCGTTGCGTACCGAAGCTGGTTCGATAAATCGGAAAATACCCTGATATAGCGCAGCAGTGTCTCGCTCTCCACGAGTTCTGCCTCTTCTTTTAGCAGATTCATATTTTCCGTGGACATATCGAGCATGGACTCCGCGTCATCCACGGACTTAGTAATCAGTAAATTGCGCAGATACCAGATGAAATCTGTCACAAACTGGCCCAATTCCCGTCCCTGGATCACCATGTCCTCCAGACTCTTAATGCAGTCTTTCGTCCTGTTCTCCACAACCGCCCGGAACAGCTGGCTGAACACCGTGATATCTACGGCCCCCAGCACATCCAGCACATTGTCGTAGGTCAGCACCTCTCCGTAATGGAACGCTACGCACTGGTCTAACAGGCTTAACGCGTCACGCATGGCGCCGTCGGCCGACTTGGCGATATAGGAAAGCGCTTTGTCCTCCACCCGGATATGCTCCGCCGCCGTCAGCTTCTTTAAATGTTCTACGATGGTGTCTACTGTTATGCGCTTAAAATCATACCTCTGGCAGCGCGATAAGACGGTTACAGGAATCTTCTGCACCTCTGTGGTCGCCAGGATAAAAATAA
>CAUEKH010000119.1 GCA_959018155.1 uncultured Hungatella sp. | reverse complement strand
AACCTTAAACGCCTTCCCGGTCCTCCGGGGAAATATCGGAATCCTTCGTTGTTATTTCTACGTAGATACTTACCACATCAAGGCTGATTTTGTTCAAATACTGTAGAAATATCTCCTGATGGGCGGAACGGTAAATGCGGAGAAATGCGTTCTTGCGTTTCGTACATTCCTGAACCAGAATGCTGACGCATTTTAAAGGGGAACCGGATTCGCTGTTATTTTTGATAATCTCATTGGCCCAGGCTTCAATCGAATACTCGGCCAGGTCAGGGATATCCCGAAAATAATAATAGAACGTATTCCGGTTCACTTCACATCGCTCTACTATATTTTGCACGGTTATTTTGTTGTATGGTTTTTCCTCCAAAAGCTGCCAAAACGCATCGCTGATTATATTTTTCGTTCGATTCATAGTTTTGCTCCAAATGTATAATAGGAATATTATACTAAAATACGACAGCATTTTCAAGTTTTCCGAGGAAAATCGAACAGTCCATCTGATACAGGGAGAGGAAGGAGTACACATGAAGAGTCGGAATCATCGGCGTTTATTATCTTTTCTTAAGATTTTACCGCTTCTGGTCTGTATCTCGCTGATCGTCTGCCTTTTAAGTTCCGGAAAAGAACTCACAGTCCAGACTGTTTTGAATTTCTCGCCGGAAAATCCGGTGCTGGCAGCCATCGCTCTCCTGCTTTTATACGCTTTCAAAAGTATTTCCTTTGTATTTCCCGTAGTCATACTCCAGATAGCTGCCGGACACCTCTTTGAGGCGCCGGCAGCTCTGCTGATTAATTTTATCGGAAGGGCCGTCACGCTCACAATCCCCTACTGGATCGGCCGTTTCTCCGGCGGCGATATGGCCCAGAAGCAGTTAAACCGATATCCAAAGCTAAAAGAAATTGTATCAAAGCAGAATCAGAGTCCGTTTTTCATTTCATTTTTTCTGCGCACACTTAATTTTCTGCCAGGAGATGTTGTAAGCTTATATCTCGGCGCAGTAAGAATTCCATTTCCATATTACCTGGCGGCCAGTGTTTTAGGCACGGCTCCGGGGATAATCTTTGCCACTCTGCTGGGCGCCACCATCGAAGAGCCGGATTCCCCTGCTTTTCTCCTCTCGATCTCGTGTATGGGCCTTTTGGCGGCGAGTTCTTTTCTGCTGCATTTACATAATCAGAGAAAAGGCAAGATAAACCACTAATACGAAACCGCTCAATCAATCTTCAAACGGAATCCCGTAAAGCCTCCACGGCTTTCTCTCTCCAAAGTAATTCATCAGATTGCGCTGTGCCTTCACCGGCTCAACGGTAAATTCGGGAATCTCATCTCCGGAATAGAGATATATTTCTTCTCCTTTTTTCAGAGTAACTGTAACGATCCCTGACGCGTCGCGGTGGATTTCACCATTTCCACCTGTGACGAAATGGATCGGGTCCGGTAAGTCCGTCCTGATACGGCACGGTTCCCCCGCCAGACTTTCCACCCGGATCCACTCTGTCACACCGCCTTTACGGACTGCGCTGATTAAGAATGCGCCCTCTGCCCGAAGATTATGGATTGTGACATCCTGCCACTCAGACGGCACTGCCGGAAATACCCGGATCTCCTCCCCCCAGCTCTGAAGCAGCATATCATTGATCGCCTCCGCAACAGCCAGAGGGGATTCAATCACCGGACCTGCCTCCTTGTACATGGTGTTCGGCTCAAACAGATGCAGCGACGTTTTAACGTAGGCAAGCGCCTCATCTCCCTCCCCGATGGCCGCCGCGATCGAAGCCGCGCCGGAGAATGTAAATCCACGCAGATCACCTTCTTTATGAAACCAGTTGCGCAGGCAGAGATGTACCAGTTCTTTTTCTTCCTTTGTATCGCCGCTGATGAGATGAAGGGGGAAAATGGGGAGAAGATGGCTGAAATGGCGGTGTCCATAGCTGAACGGCACATCTTTTCCTACCATCAGTCCGGTCTCATCCTGGTGGTAATCCACGAGATTGTCTAACACCCACTGCCATATCTCTCTCATCGGGTCATCTATCGTTAAACGTTCGCAGATTTTTAAAAGCGTCAGGCAGCCCCAGCGAAGCAGCGAGAGGTCATAGGTCGTGTCCTCCACCGTCAGCTTGCGGAAAGAGCCGTATTCCGGAGAAATCATCTTCGGCAGATGCAGTTTTCCATCATCTTCCTGAAATAACAGGTGGATATAATACTGGGTGCTGCGCTTCAGCAGAGGATAGAGATGGTCCCTTAAACGTTCCTCATCCATGGAATAGCGGTACTGTCTCCAGTAGTTATACATCAGCCATGGAAGGTTACCCACCTCATCATTCACCTCGGAAGACAGATTGCAGCCCGCGCTTCTCCCAAGCCCTGCCGAGTCGATGCGGTACTTTTCCTCAACATTGTGGATCAGGCTGTCTGTATGGCTGTCCAAACTGTTGCAGAGGGATTCCCCGATTTCCAGATGATTGGACGTGTAGACCGGAGAGTAAGCCATCTGGACATTCATGTTGAACCAGGCGCGGGGCCACGGGGTCGGCGCCATCCAGGGACCCTGATTGTCCATCAGAGGCTTGTCGGCTCTCGTAGCTGACGCCAGCTTATATAGCTGAATCAGATAGAAGCCCTCCAGTCTCGTATCTGAAAATGAGACGAAACTCTTCTGAAAATACTCCTCCCACCACGCTCTGTGGCTCTGTTCTAAGTCGATTACAGGGGCAGAAGCCGCTTTTTTTACCGTTTCAACCGCTTTTTCTGTGACGTTCTTCCCGAATCCTTTCAGGACTGTCAAATAGAAACGGCATTTTCTCCCACTGTCTTCCACTCTTCTGTATGCGACGGTGCAGCCGTCTTTTTCGGAATATGTCTGTACCTGGACTCTTACGCCGTCACATTCCTTTTCTTCTAAATGAATTTCCGGGATGTACTGATTATAATTGATTTTATCCTCATTTTTCGTAATCAGGGGGATTTCCGGGTAAGCACTCCAGTGAATTTCAGCTTTTTCTTCCTCCACAGTCTCGACCTCGAGGAAAATAACCGGCTCGACGCTGTGGACGAAGGAACGGACCTTAGCCCTGCCTTTCGTTGTCTCCAAATCGGCCCGGAATTCCGCCTCATACAGGCTCAGTTCCATGGAAGTTCCATCACAGATCCAGCCTTCCAGTTCCAAATCAAACTCCCCTAACGGGACCCGGGTATAAAGCCCGGGAATTCCGGGAGTCTCCGTCTCCACATCGGTTCTGCCTGTGACAAAACGAAGCGTGTTGCGCCTTGTTTTATCCTCCGCGCTGTAGATCATGGTTCCCAGGATACCATTTCCGAGAAATGCGCCGCTGTCCCAGGAACACGATTTTTTTGTCCATTTCATATTGTGCCTGGCGGTAAAAGATGGCCAGTCTATCTGATTTTTAATCTTTGATTCCGTCATAAATACCTCCTGAATGAATAAAAAGAATATCTGTACCGAAAAAACTGAGGCATGGCTTTCCATGCCTCAGTCCCGGCTTCAACTGATTTATTTGTACTGTCTGTCATATGCCGTCTGATAGACTTCCATCATCTGGTCTAATCCCAGAGTCTGGAATTCTTTCACGTAGGAATCCCACTCTTTGTCGATATCTCTCGTTCCCAGGCAGAACAGGGCCTGATTTTCCTCCACATAATCATTTACCATGGTTCTGATATTGGAAATCTCCGCAGCCTCGTCTCTCGTTAAGTTTAACGGAGGAACAACGCGGTCCGGATCCGCATATTTGATTAAATGATCCCGACATGCAAAATAAAGAATCGGCTCTGTTGAATATTTCTGTGCCGGATCGTTCTCCAGGTATACTTCACTTTCTCTTAACTTTGCCGTATTGTTACCGAATTTATTGGTCATACGAATCGTCTGTTCCGCGCCTTCCACAGGCAGTCTCTTATACAGCGCTTTTTCACCGTTCATGGCTACAGAGCCTTCAGGCGGCTGCTCCCAGCCTTTTCCTTCCTCACCGTACCATGCCAGGAAGCTTGCTTCCTCTGAATACCATCCGTCGGCCCAGCGGAAAGCTGCTTCCGGATACTGACAGCTGCTTGTAATTACAAAGTTTCCGGGCGCTACACTGGCGTAGAGATAAGAAGGCTGATACTGGAATCCTTCCGGCCCGATTAACGGTTCCATCACACGGTACTGTTCAATTCTGTGGTCTGCTGTCGTATTATATTCTCCCAGATACGTACACGGAAGATCCGCTCTCACCACACCGACCTTCACCGCGCTCTCATCCTGGAGAATCTGCTTGAACTGAGTCTCGTCCTGTGTGAAGGAAGTGCTGTCAATTAAGTCTTTTTCCACAAGGCTGTGAATCCATTTAAGGCCTTCCTTATAAGCCTCCTTATCCGGTGTAAACTGAAGTTTTCCCTCCTCGTCAAGGTAGAGATACATTGTGGACGGATCCTGAAGGTCCGAAGCATTCATATAGATGAACGCGTTCATTAAATAAACCACGATGGAGTTTTTCGGAAGGCTGTTGCCCATCAGTGCAATTTCATCTGCAACGCCGTTGCCGTTGGGATCCTTGTCCTTAAACGCCTGGAGAACTGCCTCCAATTCGTCCGTCGTCTTCGGCATTTCCATTCCGACCGCATCAAGCCATTCCTGATTGATCCATGCCCTGGTCCGGTACTGGTTATGTAAACAGTCGTTAATCGTCGGAAGGGAATAGATATGGCCATCCGGGGATGTGATCATCCCTTTTACCAGTTCATTTTCTTCCATTACTTTTTTGAAATCGAAACCGTATTTCTCAATGTACTCATCAAGCTGTACAAAGGTGCCGTCCTCTCCATAAGAAGAGATATCATTGGAATTTAATTTCATGCCAAGGATAATATCCGGAAGGTTTCCGGTACTTAACATCAGGTTTAACTTTTCCTTGTAACCATCTCTCGGAATCTCCTGCCATTCGATATGGATTCCTGTCTTTTCCTCATACCATTTTGCAAAATCCACATCACCTAAGGGCCCGACGTACGTCTCATCAATGGCCGCCACCTTCAGTGTGATCGGTTCCTTCACAATCGGGTACTCCCCGGCCGGGGTCACCGGCTCACTTCCGGCCGCATCCGCGACTGACTCTCCTGATGTGCCGCCGGTTGTCTCGCCGGAGGCTGCCCTGGTCGTTGTCTCTGCCGGAGCCGTCGCATTCTTGCCGCCGCATCCGGCCAGCAGTGACGCGCTCATGGCTGCTGCCAATACTGCTGCTAATACTCTTTTCTTTCTCATATATCCCTCTTTCTGCCCGTTATAACGGACGATTATAAATAATACACATGTTTACACGGTCTGCCCTGCACCTAGCCCTTGACAGAACCAATCATAACGCCCTTTACGAAATACTTCTGAATAAATGGATAGAGCAGAAGCATCGGAAGGCTGGAAACTACAATAGTAGAATATTTCAACAGATCCGCCATACCCTGAACTCTCTCCGCTGTGGAGAAATCCAGCATCATTTCATCCGCAATCTGGCTCATGATGATGATCTGTCTTAAGACCACCTGAAGCGGATATTTTATCTTATCTTCCAGATAAATCATTTCATTGAAGTAGGAATTCCAGTGGCCCACCGCATAGTAGAGAACCAGCACGGCCAGAACCGGCTTGGCTAACGGAAGCGCAATCCTTGTCAGGAAGCCGAAATCATCGCAGCCGTCCAAAGAAGCCGCCTCATAAAGTTCTTCCGGAATACTTGATTCAAAATACGTCCGGCAGATGATAACATTCGTCACACCGACACAGCCCGGAATCATAACCGCCCAGAAGGTGTTGTACATATGCAGCTCATTGATCAGTAAGTATGTCGGAACGAGACCGCCGTTGAAGAACATGGTGATCATCATTAACATGGTAAAGAATTTTCTTCCATAGAACTTCTTTCTCGACAGCGGATAAGCCATCAGCACGGTTACAAAAATATTAATTGCGGTTCCCACCGCCGTTATATAGAGAGAATTCATAAAACCGCGGATTAAACTGTTATCTTTAAAAATAGCCTGATACCCTTTTAATGTGAAATCTACCGGCCAAAGCCACACTCTTCCCGAAATCACCGCCTGCGGCTCACTGAAGGAGGCGCTCACTAAGTAAATCAGCGGAAACGCAATCATCAGTAAAATGGCAGTCAAAAATACGTAAACACCGACTGAAAACAGCTGATCGCCGGTAAAACGCTTTCTTCCTGCTGAAACTGTCACACTCTTTTTCACACTCTCACCTCCTTACCACAGACTTGTCTCGCTGACGCGGCCTGCTATCTTATTGACCGTTACTAGCAGAATACAGTTGATGACCGCGTTAAACAGTCCGACCGCGGTAGAAAAGCTGTACTGCGCATTTTCCAGACCCACGCGGTATACATAGGTAGAAATTACATCGGAAGACGACATGTTGACGGAGTTCTGTAACAGAAGAATTTTCTCGTATCCCACCGTCATGATACGTCCGCAGTTCATAATCAGCATGATAATGATGGTGGGCGCAATTCCCGGTAAATCCACATTCCAGATTCTCTGCCACCGGCTTGCGCCGTCTACGACAGCCGCTTCATGGAGAGTCGGATCGATGCCGGCCAGCGCCGAAATATAGATGATGGAATTGAATCCCATGGTCTGCCATACTCCCGACCACACGTAAATATGTTTGAAATACTCCGGTTTGGCCATAAAGTCAATCCGTTCCCCCCCAAAGGCCTGGATGATATTGTTGACAATGCCTGAATACGGCGACAGCACCATAAGAACGATACCTGCCATAACGACGGTGGAAATAAAATGAGGCGCATACGTTACCATCTGTACCATTTTTTTATACCACTTGCTTCTGCACTCATTGACCGCCACGGCCAAAATGATGGCGGCCGGGAAGTTGGCGATTAAGGAATAGAGGCTGATTAACAGCGTATTCTTAATTAGCCGTTCAAACTGATATGAGGTAACGAAGGCTTTAAAATATTTGAGCCCTACCCATTTACTCCCGGAAAATCCCCTCGTCGGCACGAAATCCTTAAATGCGATCTGAAGCCCATACATGGGACCGTAGCTGAATATCAGAAGGATTATCACAGGGATTGCAATAATGACGTATAGCTGCCAGTTTTTCTTAATCTTCCGGAGCACCTCTCCCCCCTTTTTCCTGTCTGCCGAAACAGTTGCAGCCTTGACTGTTGTTTCCAAATTTTCTTCACTCCTTTTCTTAAAATGATAATTTCTTAATGATAAATTCAGGTTACTGTTCGTTCTGTGTGAGACCTGTT
>CAUEKH010000118.1 GCA_959018155.1 uncultured Hungatella sp. | reverse complement strand
TGCGAAGACAGACCAGGAAACTGGCCAGACTATCATTTCCGGTATGGGCGAGCTTCATCTGGAGATTATCGTAGACCGTCTGCTGCGTGAGTTCAACGTAGAGGCCAATGTAGGTGCTCCGCAGGTTGCATACAAGGAGACATTTACAAAGACTGTTGAAGTTGACAGCAAGTATGCAAAACAGTCCGGTGGACGTGGTCAGTACGGACACTGTAAGGTTCGCTTTGAGCCGATGGATGCCAACGGTGAAGAGACCTTCAAGTTCGAGTCCGCAGTTGTCGGTGGTGCGATTCCGAAGGAATATATCCCGGCAGTTGGCGAAGGTATCGAAGAGGCTGCCAAGTCCGGTATCCTGGGAGGTTTCCCGGTACTGGGTGTAAAGGCTACCGTATACGACGGTTCCTACCATGAAGTCGACTCCAGTGAGATGGCGTTCCACATTGCCGGTTCCATGGCATTCAAGGACGCTATGAACAAGGGCGGCGCAATCTTACTTGAACCGATTATGAAGGTTGAAGTAACCATGCCAGAAGAGTATATGGGCGATGTTATCGGTGATATCAACTCCCGTCGTGGTCGTATCGAAGGTATGGATGATTTAGGCGGCGGTAAGATCGTAAGAGCTTACGTTCCGCTGGCTGAGATGTTCGGTTACTCCACAGACTTACGTTCCAAGACTCAGGGACGTGGAAACTACTCCATGTTCTTCGAAAAGTACGAGCCGGTTCCAAAGAACGTACAGGAGAAAGTCCTTTCTGAAAAGAAGGGTAAATAATACCGGATTCCAGGTAACAATTGGATTCCGGACAGCTTAAAACCGTCCGGAATCCGTCAAATAGGCTTGAAAATAGTGCAATAATAG
The DNA here is from genome assembly GCA_959018155.1 of uncultured Hungatella sp. Lineage (GTDB taxonomy): Bacteria > Bacillota > Clostridia > Lachnospirales > Lachnospiraceae > Hungatella. Next base: position 6,443 of record CAUEKH010000118.1, on the reverse strand, counting down.
CATATAATAAAAGACAGCCTAACATAAAAATTAAAGCTCAAATGAGCGCAAATTAAGGAGGACGTTATAAAATGGCTAAAGCTAAGTTTGAAAGAACAAAACCACATTGTAATATCGGTACCATTGGACACGTTGACCATGGTAAAACAACTTTAACAGCTGCTATCACAAAGACTCTTCACGAGAGATTAGGTACCGGTGAAGCGGTAGCTTTCGAGAACATCGATAAGGCTCCAGAAGAGAGAGAGCGTGGTATCACAATTTCTACAGCTCACGTTGAGTATGAGACAGAGAAGAGACATTATGCACACGTTGACTGCCCAGGCCATGCTGACTATGTAAAGAACATGATCACTGGTGCTGCTCAGATGGACGGCGCTATCCTTGTTGTTGCTGCTACTGATGGTGTTATGGCTCAGACAAGAGAGCACATCCTGCTTTCCCGTCAGGTAGGCGTTCCTTACATCGTAGTATTCATGAACAAGTGCGATATGGTTGACGATCCGGAATTACTTGAATTAGTAGACATGGAAATCCGTGAACTGCTTAACGAGTATGAGTTCCCGGGCGATGACACACCAATCATCCAGGGTTCCGCATTAAAGGCTCTTGAAGATCCGCAGAGCGAGTGGGGCGACAAGATTCTTGAATTAATGAGCGCTGTTGACGAGTGGGTACCAGATCCAGTTCGTGAAACAGACAAGCCATTCTTAATGCCAGTTGAGGACGTATTCTCTATCACAGGCCGTGGTACAGTTGCTACAGGTAGAGTAGAGAGAGGTACCCTTCATGTATCTGACGAAGTTGAAATCGTTGGTATCAGCGAGGAGACACGTAAGGTAGTTGTTACTGGTATCGAGATGTTCCGTAAGCTGTTAGACGAGGCTCAGGCTGGTGATAACATCGGTGCATTACTTCGTGGTGTTCAGAGAACTGAAATCGAAAGAGGACAGTGTCTTACAAAGCCAGGTTCTGTAAAGTGCCACAAGAAGTTCACAGGCCAGGTTTACGTATTAACAAAAGACGAGGGTGGTCGTCATACACCATTCTTCAACAACTACAGACCGCAGTTCTATTTCAGAACAACTGACGTTACAGGTGTCTGCGACCTTCCAGAAGGCGTAGAGATGTGTATGCCAGGCGATAACGTAGAGATGACTGTAGAACTGATCCATCCAGTAGCTATGGAGCAGGGCCTTCGTTTCGCTATCCGTGAAGGTGGTAGAACAGTAGGTTCAGGAAGAGTTGTATCTATTATCGAATAATGATGCGTCCGCGTTGAGCGGTGCAGATATAAATACGGAAGTGCCCGGAGGAGAGCTTGCTCTTCGCCGGGTACTTTTGTATTTATATCTATAGGGCGGAACGCCCGGAGCTTCTTGTCTGCTGCATTTGCAGACAAGAAGATGCACCGTGGAGTAGAGGGACGCGACAGGAGATCAATAGTCCATGCAACGATTTGATTATTCTGAATCATAAATATATAAATATCTTATACACAAGGAGAAAACAAAATGAAAGTATTTATCAGTGCCGACATCGAAGGCTGTGCCGGCTTAAGTTTTGTAGACGAGACGCATAAAAATGAAAGTGTCTACCAGCGTTATGCAGAGGAAATGACTCAGGAGGTAATCGCGGTCTGTGAAGCTGCCCATGAAGCGGGGGCGGACGAAATTGTCGTAAAGGACGGCCACGGCGACGCTTCCAACATCAATCCTCTGGCGATGCCGGACTATGTAACACTGATTCGCGGAAAGAGCGGCCATCCCTACAACATGATGTACGGTCTTGATGAAACCTTTGACGCGGTATTCTATGTGGGGTATCACGCGGCGGCGGGAGATACGGGATTTTCTATCAGCCATACCTCCACAGGCAACAGTCTGGCCATCAGACTGAATGGACTGCAGATGAGTGAATTTATGCTGAACACCTATACGGCAGCCTCCCTTCACGTTCCGGTGGTATTTTTATCCGGGGACGAGGCAATCTGTAATGATGTGAAAAAGTTTAATCCTGAGATTGTGACCGCAGTGACAAAGAAAGGCGTCGGAGGCGCTACTTACTGTATTCCACAGACATGTGTGATGGAACGCCTGCAGAAAGGGGCTGCAAAGGCTCTCTCAGAAGCGAGAATCGATCGCTGCCTTCTGCCTCTGCCGGAGGAGTTCGTCTATGAGGTGACCTTTAAAGACTGGAAAAAGGCTTATCAGATGTCCTTTTATCCCGGAATGGAACAGACGGATCGTTTCACGGTCAGACTGAAGACGAATCGGTGGCTAAATGTTGTGACGGCCCATTCTTTTGTTGTGTATTAGAACCGGCAATATTGTAAGTATTTTTAGAAATACGTAATAAAAACTTTATTGCAAATCATATGGTAATTAGGTATCATTGGTTGGTAGCACAAAAGGCGGCAGAACCGAAAGTTTGACAGCAGGGAGGTATACTAATATGAATTACAGAAAGATTCAAAGAGGAGCGGCAGCGGCATTGATGACATTTGCCATGTGCTGTGCCGGTGTTTCAGCGTCATGGGCGAGTGTGGAAACGGAATCAGAAACAAGTGCAGAAGCGGTGGAGCAGGGACCGGCGGTAGAGGCCGCGATTACCTCCTGTCTGATTAATTCAGATAAATCGACAGTGACAGTTAAGGTGAACAGCAGTGGAGATATGACCGGGACGGATGGAATGATTTATCTGGTGGAACAGAAGCCGTATCAGAAGAACCTGGACGGACGGCTGGATTATGTAGGGGCATCGGCCCCCACCGGTGCAGAGATGACTTTCCATTTCCCGTTAAACAGGAATACGGGAGACGATCGTCTCTACAGCAGATTCGTCGTTGCAGTGTGGGATGGAACGAAGTATATCGAAGTGAGTGAACCGCATTACATCACGAATCCGGAGATTGTTGCGGCTAATCAGGCGGCGTTCAATTCTCCGCTGACGAAGAAGGGACTCAATATTGAACTGAACATGCTTGCAGACGCATTTGATTTGGGTGTAAAGCATGTGGGCACGAATATTGCTTTTCATCAGATTCTGGGAGAAGGGATCGATTACCAGTATGACGGAAAGACGTACCATTTTGATAAGCGGGTGATGGAGGATTATGACAGAACCATCAGCGCGCTGTCTGGCAAGGGAATGACGGTTACGGCCATTATTTTAAATGGATGGAACGATGCGACTCCGGATCTGATTTATCCGGGCACCAAGAAGTCTTCCAAAGCATTCTACTATCTGTTCAATACTGCTACGGAAAATGGATTTCAGCAGACGAAAGCAATTGCGTCATTCCTGGCAGAACGATACAATGGTTCAAACCCGAATCAGGGAAAGATATCGAACTGGATAATCGGGAACGAGATTAATAACCAGCAGTGGAACTATACCGGAGCCTGGGATTTAGACAGCTACATCCAGGCGTACCAGGATGCATTCCGTGTGTTCTATACGGCGATCAAGAGCACCAGCGCCAACGACAGGGTTTATTTCTCTCTGGATTATAACTGGAACAATGAGATTGACAATAAGTTGAAGTACGGTGGAAAGAGTGTTATAGATACCTTCAATTCCATCGCCGCGAAGCAGGGGCAGATGGACTGGGGACTGGCATACCATCCGTATCCGGCGCCTATGACCGAGCCGGAATTCTGGGACGATGCACAGACAGGATTGATTACCAATGACTTCAATTCACCGGTCATTAACTTTGCAAACTTAAATCTGCTGACGGATTACTTGTCGCAGGCAGCTTTCCGCTCTCCGACCGGCGATGTGCGCCACATTATTCTGACGGAAGAGGGATTTACGGCGAAGAGCCCTACCAGAGGGGATATCCCACAGAACCAGGCGGCGGCATTTGCTTATTCCTACTATCTGGTGGACAGCAACCCATATATTGACGCGTATATTTTAAGCCGTCAGGTAGATGCGCCTCTTGAGGTTCGAAGCGGTCTGGCATTTGGACTGTGGGAATGTGACATGAATCAGGGGAATACGATTGTTGCAACGAGGCGCCGCAAGATTTGGCAGGTGTTCCGCGATATAGACAAGAAAAAGTATACCCTGGAGTCAACGGAATTCGCAAAAGATATTATCGGGATCGAGAAGTGGTCCGATGTTGTGCCAAACTTCAGATGGCGTAATATGGAATAGAAAACAGTAATAGTAAACCAAAAACCCCGGTTTTCGGCAGGAAATTTATTCTGTCGGAAACCGGGGCTTTTTGTATACTGTCACGGAACGAAGCCTGTATTGCTGAACGATACCCGCACTACTGCCCAGTCCCCGGATACGTCAGCGCCGCGTATGCATCCAGCATTCCGCCGCTGACCATTTTCCCACTTAAACTGTCCATCTTGCGGCTGGAAGCCAGCAGAATGTCCTTCACCTGGGAGAGGGAGAGTTCGGGGCGGTAGGAGTAGAGCATGGCGGCAACGCCCGTCACCATGGGCGCAGCCATGGAGGTGCCGCTCATAAATCCGTAATTATTTCCGGGCAGGGTGCTTAAAATGTAGCTTCCCGGAGCGGCGATATCGACATTTACAGCGCCGTAGTTGGAATCGCGGCTTAAATTTCCATCGAACAGCAAGTTGGCTACAGAGATAACATTGTCGTAGGGAAAGGAAGCCGGGTAGATTGGATAGCGGTCGATGTCGTAACCCAGTCCTGTCAAATCGCCATTTCCGCAGGCCACCACAAACAGCATGTTTGATTCCTGGATTGTCCGGGCCAGCTCTTCATTATAAGCCATGGTTCCCATGCTTAAGTTGCAGATGGAAGCGCCGCCAGCCTCCGCATACCGGATGGCTTCGATGACGGAGGCAGGGGAGCCGATCCCATCCTGACCTCCAAGCGCCTTGAGGACCATAAGTTTTACGTAATTGTTATCCGTAATACCTGTGATGCCGTACATTCCGCGTTTGGCGCCGATGGTTCCTGCGGCATGGGTGCCGTGGCTGTCCTCCTCCCCCACAAAAGGAAAAGGGTTATTATTATAGAAGTTCCAGCCATAGACATCATCAACGTAGCCGTTTCCGTCGTTGTCAATGCCGTCTCCGGCTACCTCCCCGGGATTGGTCCATATCGCGTCTCTCAAATCCTGGTGGGTTATATCCACACCGGTATCAATGATGGCGACGGTGAGGGAGCGCCTGTTGCCGGACTGGTCATATAAGTCCCAGGCCGGGCGTACATTAATATCAATCCCGGCAACCGAATCGGTTACAATAGATTCAAAATCTCCGGGGCCGGGCTGCGGAAGACCGATACTGCCATGCGACAGGCCGGATCTGCCATATAAATCGTTGATGAATTCAAATTTTGACTTCAGTTCTATCTGCTGAAATTCCCCATCATTTTTCAGTCCCCACTGGTAGGTGGCGTACTCATCAGCCGGCGATAAATTGACGAGGCCGGGGCCGACGGCAAAGGCGTGGAACTGATTTTCCCCGCTGCTGCCTGCAAAATGACGGAGGGCCTCCATATCCGTGGAGGCGGAATTTCCGGCAGTGGAATCAGCCGTCATGATAGAAGAGTCACTGAAAGCAGCCGACAGGTTTCCGTCAGAGGCGGAACCCATGGGAAACGCAGCCAGGGACAGCGCGAGAAAGAGGCTTGTGAAACGCGGTCTTTTATTCATGGTATTGTTCTCCTTATACAAATGGGCTGTCCCCTAAATGGGATTGTCCCACCAAAGCATACTTAAGTATACCATAAATATTACGCGCCGTGGCCTGAAAATATGTAAAAACTACTTTAAGTTTTTAATAAACTCAGCCAGTGCCGATGCCAGCGCCTCATGGCCTTCTTCCGTCAGGTGCATGTAATCGATCTTGTTATTTTCACGAACCACGGTATTTGCATCAAAATAGTGACAGCCCATCATCACGGCAATTTTCTCATATTCGGAACTGAGCCCCTCGGATTTTTCCGCGCAGCCGCGCCCCATGGTGGCGCCTACGGCCGTGGTCTCGTATTCCTTTTCGATATTCTTCGGGGTTACAATCAGGATATTACTTTTGTGATCACGCCAGCAGTCCGTGGTCGCCATGGCCTTCGCAATCAGCCGTTTTAAGCCAAGGGCAATACAGGCGGCAGAAGCGCCAAAACGTTCCTTGGTATCATTTGTCCCCAGCATGATAATCAACAGATCCACAGGTTCGTGGCTCATGAGGCAGGGATAGATATAGTCAAGCCCTGACAGCCCTTCATGGATGGGATCATCGAAACACGTAGTGCGCCCGGATAACCCCTCTTCAATCACGAGATAATCTTCTCCCAGTTTCTTTTCCAGAAGCCGCGGCCACCGCTCGTCTTCCCCAAAGCGGCCGTCATCAGCCGCCCGGTAACCGTGAGTATTGGAATCCCCGTAACATACGATATGCTTTTTCATGAAATCCTCCTGATATGGTAAAATGGTATTTTTATGGAAA
>CAUEKH010000117.1 GCA_959018155.1 uncultured Hungatella sp. | reverse complement strand
TCGGCACAAATCCGCTGTCCACAGACCACTCCTGACGCAATTTTCCGTCATAGAAACGGTAGGCCGCAATCGTAGTCCTGGTGTAATATCCGCGGCAGATAATCAGGCTGGGATTGACCCCGTCCAAATAAGCCACGCCCGACAGAAAACGGTCCACACGGTTACACGGTTCAATCCGCGCCATGGCGTAATCGCCCCACATCAGTCCGTCATCCACCCGTCCGAACGGAAATGGAATCGTCTCCATTTCCCGGCCGTCCCCGCCAAAGACAGTTAAATACTCCGGCCCGTCATAGATGAACCCTTCAAATTCCCGCAGCTTATTTTTCGGACTCCTGGAAGGTGCATACACATCGAGGAAGTAATCAACCAACTTTTCCGCGTCTTCCTGGCTCAGCGGATAGTCATACGTATTCTCCATTCCGAAGCACTGTTCCAGCGTCGCCGGCCATCTGCCTGCCTTCACTTCCGGATGATCGAGCCACCCGCAGAACACGTCTGTCAAATGGCGGCGGTAATCTTCTGCGCTGCAGACGTAAGAGTCGTGATGGCTGTAGCCGTTCTGTACGTCTTCCTGCGGCATTGTAATATAGAAGCTTTCCTCTCCCATCTGGCCGTTTTCACCAGCGGCACAGGCCGTTTTCCCGTCTTCTTTATACAGTGTCATTTTCGTGCCGGGCGCTGTCTTGACCGCCATCTCCGCTTTCCCGTCCCCGTTGAAATCGTAACACATAAACTGGGTATAGTGAGCGCCGGCACGGATATTACAGCCCATGTCGAGACGCCATAAGAGGCGGCCATCCAGCTTGTAGCAGTCAATATAGCAGTTTCCTGTATATCCTTTAATCGAAACGTCATGAGAATTGGACGGATCCCATTTTACGAGGAACTCGTAATCGCCGTCTCCGTCCACATCAGCTACCGACATGTCGTTGGCGGAATATTCATAGACCTCCCCGGCAGGCGTCACGCCGCCAGCCGGCTTTCTGATGGGAAGATCGTAATATCCATTTTCCCAGGGCTTCACCGGGTCACAGGGGCTGCCTTCTTTCCCGTTTAAGACAGGGGCCACCGCGTACATCGAAGAAGCGGTCCCCTCCAAATCCAGGTAATTGGTGGAGTCGGTTACCACTCCAAGGCGTTTCCCATCGCGGTAAACCGCAAAATCAACACCGGTCATTCCTCCGGCCCCATTCTCACTTCCCCGCCCATTTGTATAACCGACCGTTTCACTTAAAAACAGTCTCCAGGAAAGGAAAATGCCTTCTTTCACCGGTACCGCAACCAGGCCGCGGTTCAGCTTTTCCAGTTTTTCATGCCTGATATAGTGAACCGGGGTCACAAGCGTTTCCTTTATCTCCGTCCCGTCCTCCAGGAGGGCCCCAACCGCAAGGTAGTGCGGAACGTGGGTCGACTTCGAAAGCGTCCAGATGAGCGGGGCCGACGACGGAATTTCCGCCATCACCGGAGGATGTTCCAGCTTTCTGTCCGACCAGTAAATGCGGTAGGAGGTTGCCCTCTCATTTCTGTCCCACGAGATTGTCACTCCGTCTTTTGTTATCCTTACAATCCTTATCATCATAACCTCCCGTTTTACGCTTTCCGAAATGATTCCTTTGCCATCTCCGCTACCAGTTCATCCGTCTCCTCCATGGTCTTCGGCAGGGAATTCCTGATAAATTCCAGAACCACAATGACATTTAAGCACCACTGAGCCACAAAATTCGTGGAGATCCACGGAATTTCCACCAGCTGTCCGCAGTTGCCCTTATCCGTCGCAATGGTAGTCTTAAATCCGTCGTGATTTCCTTCATTGACCATGGCGTGAAGAAGATGGCGCCACGTCCGTTTCGCCAGCACCTCATCCTTTAAATAGGCAGCGCCATAAGCGCCCATAGCCGCCGCCATAAATGGCAGGGAGAACTCTCTCTCTCCGATAAGTCCGCCCGACTCCTCTAACTGCTGCTCTCTCGGCAGATAATAGAATCTTCCGTAGTCGGCCATCATCTTCTTCCACTCTTCGTCATCCAATAGATCTGCCATCTCCATCCAGACCTCCGGCGCTCCCATACAGATCTGTAAATGGGTTCCTCCGGCAGCCCGCTCTCCGATATAGCGCAGATGGACGGTTTCCGGGTCAAATTCGAAATCCGGACCGGAGACGAGTTTCAGCGGCGCGTTTTTGATATCTTCCATACCGACTGTGATTTTATCCCGGTATTTCCCGTCGTTGAACCGCTCCCACTGGGTCAGCCAGTTGGCGCAGAGGGAAGACCAGTCCGGACCGCTTCTGGCGTGGCTCGGGTAAACCATCTCTTCCTTATTATAGAAGTCACCCAGCGGATCCTTATTATAGAAGGTCATCTCATTGTCCTTAAGCTCCGCGAAAATGTCTTCCAGACGCAGATCCCCGGTCATATAATAATAGAAGCGATGGTGCGCGGCCATAGCAATTCGTGCTTCTTTACACGGACAACCCCAATGACGGACATTGTGGCGGGAACCGAGGCCCTTATATTTTCCCATATGGTACACATCTACCTCGGAGGCGTGTCTCGACAGCTTCTCCGCCAGGATAAATACGTCCTCTCTGCCGGTCCGCATGAATTCATACCACAGCCACAGAGTCGGAACGAGTTCTGTGTTATCCCATGCGTAGCCGCCCATATCGTACCGCCACTGGTGGCGCTCCTTATCGTAGGTGTGCATAAAATCGCCGTAGTTGAACATTCCGTACCAGTTGCGCTGATTTACCTCATTTTTGTAGAATTCAATGGCCTGATCTAACTGATCTTCCAGCCAGTTCTCCATTTCGCTGCCGCGTTCCGGTAAGGACCAGTAACCGAACGCCCTCTTCTCATAGTAGAATTCCGGGGCGCCCACATACTGGACGGGACGTTTTACCGAGTCGGCGAACCGCACAAGCGCCTCGTCACATGGAATGATTTCGTCGGAAAATGAAATAGAACACTCGCTGGTGCAGGCAATTCCGTAAGGCGTCGCCCCCTTGTAATCGTATCCCTCGTAATATACCTGATTGTAGCCGCGGTTGGCATAGTGGCGGAAATCCATGGCCTCGGCCTTTGGAGACCAGAACCAGATCACAGCCTCGGCCGTGTCCCCGTCAAGATTTTTAAACGTATAGCCGGACGGATATTTCTCCCAGAAATCACGGATCGAGAAGAGAATTGAGCCGTGTTCCGTGCCAAAGGCTGCGCCGCCGTCTGTTCTGTTTCCGTGAAGGCAGTCCAGATAACAGCAGTTGTCGTCCTTAATCTTTTTCCTGATGGCAAAATGGCTGGCGCTGTCCTGGCAAATGTCGTATTCACTCCAGAATGGCATGTCCTTGAGAACCTGATTCACCGTCGCTTCATCCTGTCCCGACAGAGACAGCTTCTCACCGCCCATCTGAGCCGCGTAGATTTCCTGGGGAACTCTCGGCCTCCAGGAGAGAAGTTCGGCCATACTCTCATGAAATACGCCGTGATCTCCCATAAATTTTACATGACGGTTGTAGAGCGGCCCCTCTAAAGGCGACTGGGCGCTGATACCAAGCCCTTTTAAGAAATCGCGGTCCTCATCCCCGTCGTATAAGAAGGTGTGGACAAAATCGAGACGTTCGCTGTCATATCCGATTTTCATGCGGATGATAAATGGAATTCTCGTCTCTCCCCTGTCATTTCTGTGGCAGCCGGAAAAACGGATGGTGACCCGGAGAGGCCCCGCTTCCTCGATAACCGTCTCGTTGATCTCCGGAGAGTAGCTGCGGCAGACTCTGGCCGGCTGATTTTCCACCACGGCCGGCTCTTCTAAAGTAAGGACCGGTTTGCCGTCGGTCAGCCGTATTTTTCCGTCAAATACAACCTTCTGAAATAAATGCGTATGATCCGCCGGGATCACAACGTTCATTCTTCCGGCGCTTATGATGAATCCTCCATCCTGTTCCACAATCTCAATCGCTTCCGGAACAGGGGAATTCCCCCCAGTCTCTTCTCCCGGTAAGACAACCACTTCTTTCCCCATTTTTGCGGCATCCGCCGTGTGGGCCGTCCATTTCACAGAGCCGTCCGGCCAGTACGCGGTTGTCCTGGTCTGCATGGGAATCTCGTCTCCCGATTCATTTTTCAGTCTGTAATGCGTCTCTTCTGTGCATGTTCCCTCATCCCACATGCAGCCCCATGTAGTATAGCCGATCTCCGGCCTGTTTCCAAGATTGTGAAGCTTCATGATCTTCTTCCTCCCGATTGTCTCATTCTCTTATTTTATATAAAAGGCTCCAACCGCTTTTACACGCTTGAAGCCTTTCTCTGCTCTTTTTATTTTGCTGTATCTTCCTGGTAAAGCTTGTTGATTTCTTCAATCAGTCTGTCGCCGCCGCGGTCTAACCACTGCTGTGCAGCTGCCTCGAAGCCTGCGTCATCAATCTGACCACAGATGTACTGAGTTCTTGCGTCGTCGATAATCTGCTCGATATCGGTACCAACCTCAGCGTTTACTTCAGAGTTTGCAAGATATCCAAGAGCCGGGTTGAATACTGCTACAGTCTTGTTAAGCGCATAAGCCGCATCCTGAGCCAGAGCCAGTTCATCTTTTTCAAGTGCCGGTGTAGTAGCAGCAAGGTTCGGGATATAGCACAGGGACTGGTTTAAACCGTTAGATGGAGACTGATTTGGTTCTATACCATTTCTCTTTACTACTTTGCCTGCTTCATTTAAGTCGTAGGTAACACCCTCTAAGCCGTAATCAGCCAGTGCCAGCATTTCATCATCACACATCTTGTCAAGGAAGTGGAGACAGTTCTTCACATCTTCTTCTGTCTTAGCGCCTGTTTTTGTAATCATATAGAAACCATTGAAACCGCTGGTTGCCAGAGTCTTGTTATTGATCGGCCCAAGTAAGTTCATGGAAGCAATCTTAGACGGGTCGGTTACAGATTTAACATCGTTTGTCACAAAGTACTGCCATACTCTCTTTGCGCCGTCCATTACATCAACGAAGCATCCTGCCTCGCCCTTCTTACAGCTGTCGCCGAAGGTTCCTGAGTCAACAGTAGCCCAGTCTTTTCTTACAAGGCCGTCTTCATACATCTTTCTCATCCACTGTAACGCTTCTTTAAATTCTGCTGTCTGGTGAACCGGAACAAGCTTGCCGTCCTGCTCTACCCACTCGTTACCTGTGCCAAACCATGTCTGAATGATATCAAGCGGTCCTGTATACTTGGTTAACTCTAAGCCGTATGTATCGTCTTTTCCATTTCCGTCCGGATCTTCATACGTAAATTTGTACATCATGTTGTAGACATCTTCTACTGTCTTCGGAGCTTCTGTGATTCCAACTGCCTCTGCCCAGTCTGTACGGTAGGAGAAGCCGTAACGGCCGACCTCTCTTGCACGGTAGATAGCGATTACCTTGCCGTCAACAGTCAGAGCCTTTAAAACGTCAGGATTAGCCTTGGATAAATTCGGGTAACTCTCTGCGTCTGCCAGGAATGGTGCCAGGTCCCAGAAAGCGCCTTTCTTAGCAGCATCTACAATGTTGGCTGTCAAGTTTCCGGAAGCTGTCAGGATCATTGGCATATTGTCCTTGTCCATCAGGGTTAAGCCCAGCTTCTCTGTATAGGTATCGTTGGGTTCCCATCTCCAGTCTACATGGATTCCCGTGTAATCCTCATATCTCTTAATAACTTCATCAGACTTTTCATTCTTTAAGTCTGTGCCGTGGAAAGAGGTCGCCATAAATGTGATGGTTGGCTTTCCATCAGCTGCCTCCGTTTTCTTGGCCTCTGTTCCTGCGGACTGCTTTCCGCCTCCACATGCGGTCAGGGATAAAGCCATTGCCCCCGCCAGCGTCAGTGCTGTTGCCTTTTTCCATGTCTTTTTCATCATAACATTCTCCTTTTACATACTATTTTTGTTATCAGTCAGCATTTTTCAATGCGCGTTAACCCTTAACAGAACCAACCATGACACCCTGTGTAAAGTATTTCTGGATAAATGGGTAAATCAGCAAAATCGGTACGGTTGCAACGACAGTCGTTGCCATCTTGACCGCTTTTTCCGGCGGCGTTCCAAACGCGCCCCAGTCAAATCCGCTGTCCGACGTTACGGCGGAAGTCAGGAAGATGATTCTTCGTAATACAATCTGGATTACTTCTTTATTCTTATCAGATATGTACATCATGGCATCGAAGTAGGAGTTCCAGTGTGATACCGCGTAGAATAAGGATACGCTGGCCAGAACCGGTTTCGAGAGCGGCATGATAATTTTTGCAAATATCTGCGCATCGTTACAGCCGTCGATTCTGGCTGCCTCCTCCAGCTCCATCGGAAGACCCTGATAATAGTTCTTAATGATAATCATGTTAAACGGGTTGATTGCCGCCGGCAGCCACAGTGCCCAGAATGTATCTCTTAACTTAAGGACATTGGAAACGATTAAGTAAGTAGGAACCATACCGCCTGAAAACAGCATGGTTACGATAACCATATTGGTGAAAAATGTTCTTCCTTTAAAGTACGGTCTGGACAGTGGGTATGCCAGCGTACAGGATAACGCCATATTGATGAAAACGCCGACTGCTGTGACAAGAACCGAGTTTTTCAGACCGTTAATCGCGTCGCCCGTCTTAAAAATGTACTGATACGCGTTAAAGGAAATCGTGTGCGGGAACAGGAAGAATGCCCGCTCCGTAAGTTCTCTCTCCGTCGCAAAGGAACCAGCCACAACGTAGACGAAGGGAAGCAGCGTAATCAGCGCAAACAGTCCGACGAAAAGATAGATAAGTACCTGCACGAACTGGTCGCCGGGACTTCTTTTAATTTTCATTGCTTTTGTCTTAGCCATTCTTTGATCCCTCTCTTTAATAAAATCCTGATTCGCCAAACATCTTGGCAAGTTTATTTGCTCCGATTACCATAATCATACTGACAATGGATTTAAACATACCGGCTGCAGTAGCCAGTGAGTAATTACCATTTACAACACCCTTTGTATAGATATATGTATCAAATACATCAGAAACATTTCTGTTCATCGCGTTCTGCATTAAGAAGATCTGCTCATATCCTGTATTTAAGATAGAACCAACCTTTAAAATCAGCATGATGACAATGGTGGACTTGATAGCCGGAAGAGTGATATGCCACATCTTCTGCCACCGGTTCGCCCCGTCAACCTCGGCTGCCTCGTAGAGCTGAACGTCAACTCCGGAAAGAGCTGCCAGGAAGATGATGGTACCGTATCCTGTCTCCTTCCACATGCTCTGTCCGATTAACATAGGAACAAAGAGGTTTGGATTCGACATAACG